>NZ_PNDH01000037.1:0-64354 GCF_005887175.1 Pseudoalteromonas sp. S1612
TGAATTCTGCATTTTGAGGTGGTTTGGGTATATTTAAACCACCTCAAAATGCGAGTTTCAGTTGGAATTAAAAGCGATTTAGGCAAGGCATTGATTGCAAATAATAGTGGTTCTATTATTAATATCAATAACGCAGTATAAATCGCTTTTAAGCCAACCCGTGGGCGTTTCACAGGGGCATACTCTCATCGTTGCTACTTCTTGAAAGGGACTACCATTACTGCAAAGTATCGCCTTGATATTAAGCCCCTGTGAAGCGCTGAATTCTGCATTTTGAGGTGATTTGGGTATTTAACTATTAGTATTGAAGCTCAAGATAACCCCTATATTCTCCCTAATTTCTATTACTAATGAAGCTCAAGATAACCCCTATATTCTCCCTAATTAGCCACCAATGAACTACATTTAAAATAGCGGTTAAATACGCTTGTTCTTATCGTTAAATATCATTACTCTTACTGTTTTATGATCTGCATCTCTCGGAGTGGTACCTACGTGGCAAAACAGCTTAAATTGCTAATATTGAATGCAAGTAATGATGAGCGCCAGACTATTCGTGCCACGTTAGAGAGGCTTAATGTGTTTGAGTTCATTGAAGCATCAGACAGCCAAGACGCCCTAAAAATATTAAAAAATCAAAGCGTAAATATAATCATAACTGGCTTAGATGTAGGTAAAATTGATGGTTGGCGGTTTTCCCGTATGATCCGCTCTGGATTACTAAACACGCCTAAAAACACGCCTATTTTGCTAATTCCGCCCATTTATTGTGAGCGAATCGCCGAGACTACTGCACGTAGCTATGGCATAGATGCGGTACTGCCTTTTGAGCGCCAAGATATTCTGCCGCAAATACTAGCAAACGTGTTGTCGAGCCATTTAGAAAAAAGTAGTCGCTTAAACCTATTGTTATTAGAACCCTTTGCCAGCAGGGCAAATGATATGAGTGAACAGTTAAAGCTAAACTTTGCAATTACTCATGTTACTAACGAAAAAGCCGCGTTAAGTGCCTATAATCAGCAGCCGTTTGCTATCGTGCTACTCGATGCCACTGCAGCACAAGCTGAGAGTTCAAATCAATTAGTTGAAAAGATTCTGCAGCATAACCCTCAACAAGCCATTGTTACTATTATTGATAAAAACGATGCCGATTACGCTGAGCAATTATTACTTTCTGGCGTTACCGATTTTATTCGTGCTCCTTACGATCCCTCATTTTTAAATAAAGTCTGTGATCATGCTGCTCGTCGAGAAGATTTTATGGTGAGCTATGCTGAGTTTGCTAATAAGGTACAGCAGCTAAGTATTAGTGAAGTTAAATATCGCGACCTGTTTTCAGCACATCAGCGTATTTTATTGCACTTAAACACGGTTGTACTTGAACTAGACCAACAAGGGAATATTCGCTTTATAAACCCTGCATGGGAATCTCTGAGCGGCTTTGGAGTTAAGTCGACCTTACAACAACCACTCACTGCTTTTTGTACCACAGAACATAAACAGTCATTACAATCAACAATTGATGATATTTTACAAGGTGGTGCGAACAAACAAAAAATAGAAGTTAAACTGAGCCAAAAAAATGGTAACTCAGTGTGGGTAGAATGTCGGCTTCAGTTAATAAAAAATAGCAGCAACAACGCCACTATCACCGCCACACTCGATAACATTCATGAGCGCAAACAAGCAGAGTTGCAATTGCGCCATTTAGCCCTGCATGACACCTTAACAGGACTACACAACCGTTATTATTTTGACCAACAGCTTAACTATATTTGCCAGAGCGAAAACACCCATACAAATATTGAACATGCGCTTATTTATATTGACCTTGACCACTTTAAAATAATAAATGACAGTAAAGGCCACCAACAAGGTGACATTGTTTTAAAAGAAGTGGCGCAGCTATTTATTGCCAATATTAGTAATGAGCATCTGATCTGCCGTGTCGGTGGTGATGAGTTTGCGGTGATACTTAAAAATACCAATTTATTGGATGCACATTTAATTGCAGAAGGGATTTGTAGTGCCATTGAAGGCAACCAATTTAAATCTGAAGAGCAAATCTATTCAATTAGTTGCTCGATTGGTTTAACCCAAATTACCGCTGATAACTGCGATCCAAATGAATGCTTAAAGCAGTCAGATATTGCGTTATATATTGCTAAAAATTTAGGCCGTAACTTAGTACATTGTTATTCAAAACAAGATGGTGAGAACAATGCGCTGCAAACGGGTTTAGAGTGGGGCCATGGGGTACGTCAAGCACTCCAACAAGACAGCATAGAGCTTCATTATCAACCCATTTGGGATTTTAAAACTAATCAGGTTGCCTACTTTGAAGTACTGCTAAGGTTAAAGCTAGACGACGAACTTATTTACCCTAATCAATTTATTCCCTCATTGGAAATGCTTAACGATACCTTTTTAATGGACCAATGTGTTATTCGTAACAGCATTGCGAGTGTTGCTGCACATCCAGAGCTTCTTCAAATTGCAATAAACTTATCGGCACAGTCATTTTTAGATGAGCGTTTGCTGCCATTAATAGAGTCGACCCTTGAGAAGTATCAAGTGTCTCCTGCGAAAATTATTTTTGAAATAACCGAATCGGCCAGTATTAATAATTTAGCGGCGACACGAAAAATGATTGAACGACTAAATAATTTAGGTTGCCACTTTTCAATTGATGACTTTGGCACCGGCTTCAGTACCTTTAATTACCTTAAACAATTACCAGCCCAACACGTAAAAATTGACGGCTCATTTGTTCGCGATATGCTCAATGACTCCATTGACTTAGCGCTAGTGAAAGCCATAAATGACATCAGTCGCTCACTAGATAAGCGCTCTGTTGCCGAATATGTAGAAACTGCAGAAGTATTTTTTGCACTTAAAGAAATTGGTATCGACTATGGGCAAGGCTACTTTATTGCTCGCCCTGTACCAATTGACAAGGTACTGATTGAGTTAGAGAAAATTAAAAACAACCCTATTTTTTATCAAGACACCCTCACGTCACTATAAACATTAATAAACAAATTTAAGCAATTTATTACTTCCAAATTTGCCCATCTAACCTATACTTTGCTTATCGGCAGCACAATGTCACGAAAATTAAGTGATTACCTTGATTTTACGTGACATCTTTATTTCTTATCGTCTAGATGTCTATACTGTTAAAGGTGGACATAGGGGCATAAGGAGGATGTTTATGACGCAACTAATCACGTTATTATTGTTTATACACTTTGCTATTGCGCTTCAATGTTACAAGTATGCCCAGATTAAAGGCTACCCTGTAAAAACCTTTACAGTGCTTGGGCTAGTCCCGTACTTTAATGTTGTTGTATGGGTTTACTTACTATTTTTACCGCCGCTAGAGAGCTACCACAGCCAGCATAAGCAGCCTCTATAATTCCCCGTGTTATTTAGCGTATTAATTAAAATACGCTTTTTTTTACCTATTTAAAATCAACACTACACTGCTTTTTCAAAAAGACCTCTAATTGTTGGCTAAACAATTTAAAGTCACGAATGCGCCCTGTTGTTTTACGCCACAATACACCAATATCGCGATAAGCATCGCCTTGTGATGGCGTAGCTAGCATGTTTTTGTTTTCTAAAATACCTGCATTAATCGCCATTTGCGGCAAAAACGTCACGCCAAGTTTATACTCAACCATACTCAATAAAGTATGTAAGCTAGCCGCCTCAAAGGGGTTTATACAGCTAGAGCGATTTAAATGGCACGCACTGAGCGCATGCCCTGTCATACAGTGTTCTCGCTCAAGTAAAAATACACTGGCTTCTGGTAGTAAATTAAAGTCTTCAATGCCTTTAGCTGGTGTGTAGTCTTTATGGTGCACTAAACTAAAGTGATCTTGCGCTAATACTTGGGTATGAAATTTATCGGTTTCGTAGGGCAGCGCTAATAATGCTAAATCAATTTGACCATGCTCTAACTTATCAAGTAACTTATCGCTGGTGTCTTCAATCAGTACCAACTCTAAATCTACAAATGTTTGCTGACAAAAGTGATACAAAGGCGCTGCAATAAAGCTCGCAATCGTAGGAATAACACCTACTGTTAATGTACCACTAAGCGGTGTTAAAAAGCTTTTAGTTAACTCTTTTAAACTAATAGTATCGTTGATTATTTTTCTTGAACGCTCAACCACCTCTTCACCAATAGTGGTAAACATTAGGCTGCGATTTTCTCGCTCTATAAGCTGACATCCTAAAGTTTCCTCTAGGTTTTGAATCGCAGTACTGAGCGTTGACTGACCAATAAAACAGGCACTTGCTGCTCGGCCAAAATGTTGATGTTGATGCACAGCTAATAAATACTGCAGCTGTTTAATACTAGGGAGATTGGTCATTTTTCTTTCCACAAATAAAAAGACCCCAACACCAAGGGCATTGAGATCTTTTCAAGCTAAAAGTCTTTTAAGTACTTTTTATTAAACCCCAAAGGCGGTTCTTAGTACGTAGAAAATAACAATAGCAAGGGCAGCACCAACTGGCAATGTAATTACCCAAGAAACTACAATATTTCTTATTACACCCATGTTAAGTGCGGCAATTCCACGTGCCATACCTACACCCAACACAGCGCCTACTAGGGTTTGTGTGGTTGAAATAGGTAAGCCTGTGCCCGATGCAATAACAACGGTAGAGGCAGCAGCTAATTCAGCAGCAAAACCACGGCTTGGTGTTAAATGAGTAATACCTTCACCAATGGTTTTAATTACTTTTTTACCTAAAATAGCAAGACCGGCAACAATACCTAAACCACCTAGTGGTAATATCCACCAAGCAATAGCGGCTTTCTTCGCAATTTCACCATTGTTTTCAACAATGTTTACAACAGCAGCTAGAGGCCCAATTGCATTAGCAACATCGTTAGAACCATGAGCGAATGCCATACAACAAGCTGTTAGTACCATAAGTACCGCAAATACTTTTTCTACATTGTTAAACTGCATTTCTCTATCCGCTTTAGGATCGATATTTAAACGAGAAATAGCAATTTTACCAATAACAGCAACCAGTACCGCTATACCAATAGAAATAGCAAAACCTTCAACGGTACCTAAATTAATACCAATGTGCTTTAAGCCTTTTTTAATGGTCACAAGTGCCATGATAAAGCCAGCTAAACCCATGTATATTGGTACAAAACGCTTTGCGTTTTTAAGTGGAGCGTCGGTGTCAAAAATCAGCTTTTGCGCACTCATAAATATTAAGTAAGCTATAAAACCTGATATCGCTGGCGTTACAACCCAGCTACCTACAATACCGGCAACTTTACCCCATTGAATAGCCTCTGTACCTACTGCAACTAGAGCAAAACCAATAATAGCGCCAATGATTGAATGAGTAGTCGATACCGGCCAACCTAAAAATGAGGCCATTAATAACCAACTGCCTGCGGCGAATAAAGAGGCGATCATACCTAAAACCATCAGCTCAGGAATATCGGCAAATGGGGCCGCATCAATAATCCCTTTACGAATTGTTGATGTTACTTCACCACCCGCTAAATAAGCACCTGCGAACTCAAAAATCATCGCGATAAAAATCGCTTGTTTAATGGTAAGTGCTTTTGAACCTACTGATGTACCCATCGCGTTGGCAACGTCGTTTGCGCCAATACCATAAGCCATAAAAAAGCCGACTGCTGCGGCAATTAAAATTAATACCGTGCCGTAAGATGCAATGATATCCATTGTGTAACCTTAATCTTTCGTGTTTGAACTGATTTTAAATTAACGAGCTAACATCAGCTCAAGACGTGATCCTACGCGCTCTGCAATATCTGCAAGCTCGCCAACCCATTCAATGATTTTGTATAAAAACATCACATCAACTGGATTTAGCTCACTTTCTACTTTACGTAGTTGGCGGCGTATTCTAATTTGCATTTCATCCGTGTCTTGTTCTATGGCATCCAATTCTACGAGCATTTTTTCAACCAGAGTTACTTCTCTGCCTTTAAAGCCCGTTTCTAACAATTCTTCTAACTCATTGATCGCTTTAGATGCTTGTTTAGTTGCATCAACACAACGAGTTACGTATGCCAAAAAGTCTTCTTGAATCTCTTTTGGTATGATCATCTCACGACCAATTACACGCCCAGCAATGTCTTTTGCCTTGTTAGCAATTTTGTCTTGTTGGGTTACTAATTCGAGCAGATCTGTACGCTCTACCGGCATAAATAATCCGCCAGGTAATTGTAAACGTATAGTTCTTTTCATTTCATCAGCTTCACGTTCTATATTACGAATGGTTAAACGTAGCTCTTCTGCTTGTTGCCACTCTTCTTTAAAAACATGATTAAAAAAAGGTATCAAACTTTCGCTAGCTTGATGAGCCTTTCTGATGTGTTCTTCTATTGGCTTTATAGGTGATTTTGCAAAAACACCTAAAAAATTTGTTGGCATAACTGACCCTTTAATCAATTCAATATGCTGTTCAACCTGAATTTTACAGCATTAAGCTAGATTGTGAACGCTTTTTCTTATTCAATTATTTACAAAAAATAAAAAAGGCAGTGTATTACTGCCTTTGATATTTTTTAGTTATTCGTATCACTACAGTGATTTTTCAATATCTTCTTGAGATGTATGACGAATATCTTTGCCGTTTACAAAATAAATGACATATTCAGCGATGTTTTGACAACGATCACCGATACGCTCTAATGAGCGAACAGACCATACTAAATCCATAATTTTTGGAATTGAGCGCGGATCTTCCATCATGTAGGTCATTATTTGACGAGTAATTGCTTCATACTCTCTATCTACTTTAGCATCCTCTTTGTGCACTTCAAATGCGCGTTGCACATCCATACGTGCAAACGCATCTAAAACGTCATGCAACATTTTAGATACTTGGCGACCCATATTTTCAATGTTTACTAATAAATCTTGTTGATCCTTAGTAAATGAGTCTAGTGCAACTTTAGCAATTCGCTTAGCTTCATCGCCAATTCTTTCTAAATCGGCAATGGTTTTTGCTATTGCAATAACCAAACGTAAATCACTGGCTGCTGGTTGGCGCTTAGCAATAATACGGGTGCAATCTTCATCAATACTGACTTCCATTGCATTAACCTTGTAGTCGTTTTCACGTACTTTTTGTGCCAATACCGCATCGTTTTGGCTTACTGCATCAAGCGCGCTATTAAGTTGTTGCTCAACCAATCCACCCATGCTTAATACATGATTACGAACATCTTCTAGCTCTTGATTAAAACGACCAGAAATATGTTTATTAATGTTGTGTTCCATAATGACCTTCTTTAATAATTCATTGCTTTCGCGTTTTAACCCGACTAGCCGTAACGACCAGTAATATAATCTTCTGTTTTTTTCTTCGTAGGCGTCGTAAATAAGGTATTAGTATCAGAATACTCAATCAGCTCACCCATATACATAAACGCTGTTTGATCTGAAACACGGGCCGCTTGTTGCATGTTGTGAGTAACAATAACCACGGTAAATTTATTCTTTAAATCATTAATTAGCTCTTCGATTACTAAGGTTGAAATCGGATCGAGTGCTGATGTTGGTTCATCAAGTAGTAATACCTCAGGTTCAATCGCAATAGAGCGGGCAATAACTAAACGTTGCTGCTGACCACCCGATAAACCAAATGCGCTATCGTGCAGTCGGTCTTTTACTTCATCCCAAAGAGCCGCACCACGTAGCGATTGCTCTACCACTTCATCTAGCTTACGCTTTTCTTTAATGCCTTGCAGGCGAAGACCGTAAACCACATTCTCATAAATTGATTTTGGAAATGGGTTTGGACGCTGAAACACCATGCCGACATTACGACGAAGGGCTGCAACATCAACGCTTTTATCGTAAATATTTTGCCCATGCAGCATGATTTCGCCTTCAATACGACAAATATCAACCAAGTCGTTCATGCGGTTTATACAACGCAATAAGGTTGATTTACCACAACCTGACGGGCCGATAAATGCCGTTACTTGGCCTTTAGGAATATTCATATTTACTTTACTCAGTGCTTGTTTATCACCGTAGTAAAGGTCGAGATCTTTAATTTCTAGCGCTTTTTGTTCGTCTGTTAAATTATTTAAATCTAACTTCAAGCTTGGCTTTGCTTGGTTTACTTTTGGAGCGACTGTAATCATGTTTGTTACCTATACTAAATTAATGCTCAAGCGATCTGAATTTTTCACGTAAATGGTTACGTATACCAATGGCTGTGATGTTAAGGGTAATAATAACCGACACTAACAAAAAGGCCGTTGCATATACCAGCGGACGCGCCGCTTCAACGTTCGGGCTTTGAAAGCCAACATCGTAAATATGAAAACCTAAGTGCATGAACTTTCTGTCTAAATGTATATATGGGAAGTTACCATCAAGCGGTAACGTTGGCGCCATTTTTACCACACCCACCAGCATAAGCGGTGCAACTTCACCCGCAGCACGAGCAACCGCTAAAATTAACCCCGTCATAATTGCAGGGCTGGCCATAGGAATAATGATTCGCCATAGCGTTTCTACCTTAGTCGCACCCAGTGCTAATGAACCATCGCGCACTGTACTAGGAATACGAGATAAACCTTCTTCGGTTGACACTATTACCACAGGCAACGTTAATATAGCCAAGGTAAGTGCCGACCACATCACGCCAGGTGTACCAAATACAGGGGTAGGCGATGACTCAGGATAAAATAATTGGTCAACACTACCACCAACCATATAAACAAAGAAGCCTAAGCCAAATACGCCGTATACAATAGACGGAACACCCGCCAAGTTAATAACCGCAATACGGATCATTTTAGTAATTGCGTTTTTAGCCGCATATTCATGTAAGTAAATAGCAGCAACCACGCCAAATGGCGTTACAATCACAGCCATTAACATCACCATAAATACCGTACCAAAAATAGCAGGAAATACGCCACCTTCGGTATTGGCTTCACGTGGGTCATCTGAAACAAACTTACCTAACTGCACAAAGTAATGACCTAGTTTAGCAAAAAAGCCCATATCGTTTGGAAACCATACATCCAACACTTGATATAGCGGGATTGTAACAACCTCACCACGCATATCCTTTACGGTTACTTGGTCACGTTTAGCCTGTTTACGCAGTGCGAATAACTCTTTTTCTAATTCGCCATATTTCGTACGTAAATCAGCACGCGCTTGAGCAAGTTCAGCAACACGTTCGTCGGTTAGCTCGTTATCAAGCAAGTAGGCTTTTTCCTGTAAACGTAAACGCTCTAGCTCATAGTTAATATGCCCTATGTCGCCATTTTGTAAATCAAGCGCTTCGTCGTTTAAGTCAACCGCACGCTCTACAAGGTCATGTAAGGTTTCAACTTTATCTGCTGTTACCGTCTGACCGTCTTTAATGACGCTTTCTACATACCCGTAAAAATTACCGTTTTTGCTGCGCTCAAACACCGCAAGTGCTTTAGGCGCTGAGCTTTGTTTGATATCGGTTTCGAGTATCCAGCGAAAATCTAAATCAACATACTCACGGTTACCTGTTTTAATTAGTAAACGCTCAACCTCGTCTTTTTCAAATTTAGAAACATCAATACCGGTTGCCGCTAAACGCGACTTAGGTACTAATTCACGGTCATAAATTTCACCAATAACGGTTTGCTTCGCAATTGAACCTTCAAGCTCATACTGCATAACTTGAGATGGCCAAAAAAAGCTCAATCCCTTCCATGCAATCATGGCGAGTAAACCAATTACTGAAATTAAACTGATGCTGACAGCACCACCGGTCATCCAAATCCAAGGAGAACCAGACCTAAACCACTGCTTTACCATGTCGTGTTTCTCCACTTACATTGAGCTATATTTTTCACGCAGCTGCTGACGAACAAATTCAGCAACGGTGTTGAAAATAAAGGTGAATATGAATAATACAAAGGCGGCTAAGAATAGAATTCGGTAATGCGAACTCCCTACTTCCGACTCTGGCATTTCGACGGCGATATTAGCGGCTAAGGTACGCATGCCTTGGAAAATACTCCAATCCATAATTGGGGTATTACCGGTAGCCATAAGTACAATCATAGTTTCGCCTACGGCACGGCCTAATCCCATCATTACTGCAGAAAAAATACCTGGGCTGGCGGTTAATAACACCACACGAATTAGGGTTTGCCACTGCGTAGCACCTAATGCTAACGAGCCATTTGATAAATGTTTAGGCACACTGAATACCGCATCTTCGGCAATTGAGAAAATAGTTGGAATAACCGCAAAGCCCATCGCGATACCCACTACTAATGAATTACGCTGATCGAAGGTCATGCCTAATTCATTGGTTAGGTATTGACGCACATTGCCATCAAACATCCATAACTCAATACTTTCGCTCATCGCAAACGACAACCAACCAATAAATAACACCACAGGTATTAATAAAATTGAATGTGAGCCTTCAGGGATTTTATGGCGAATAACCGCAGGTAATTTATTCCAGCCTAAAGCGGTTGCTAAAATACCCAATGGCAGTAACACCAATAAACCAACAATAGCCGGCAAGTGCTCTTCAATTAAAGGCGCTAACCACAAACCAGCTAAAAAGCCGAGTATTACCGTAGGCAGAGCTTCCATTATTTCAACCGTTGGCTTTACCACACGGCGCAATTCGCTCGACATAAAATAAGCGGTATAAATAGCGGCTGAAATAGCAATAGGTACAGCAAATAACATTGCGTACATAGCAGCTTTTAAAGTACCAAATGAAATTGGCACTAGTGAAAACTTCGATTCAAAATCATCACTGGCAGAAGTAGATTGCCAAATATAACCCGGCTCAGGATAGCCTTCGTACCACACCTCTTGCCAAAGCGCTGACCACGTTACTTCTGGATGCTCGTTATGAATTTCTAAAACCGTCAGCTTGTTATCAGCTAAAATTAGCGCCGCATTTGAACGCGGGGCAATAGCAAACTGTTCAATTTCACCATCACTGACTTTACCTTGCCATAACTTTGCTTCGCTGGTGGTGTAATAAAGCCCTAATTCACCATTTTGACCTGTTGTAAAAAAGGTACGACGATAAAACTCAGTAAAAATATTCAGCTTGCTTTGTTTGGTAGTTTCAAACGAACGGATTTTTTGAAATTCACGCCCTGAGTCTATATTGATTTCAAACCACTGGGATATTTCACCGTTATCATTGGCCAACATCAGTGAGTTTGCACCAGCCAATAGTTGCGATGACACTATATTCGCGTTTTCTTCATTGGCAGATAATAATTGAATTTGCTCAACTTCACTTGGGTAGCGGGTATCGAATACGTAAATTTGATTGGCAGAACGAACAAATGTGCGGGTGGTATCTGGCGACATTAATAGCTCATCTACGCGACCATCAACGTTAAGCTCGGTGCGTTCTACTTGCCATTCAACTTCACCGGTAAACATATTTTCTTCGGCTACAAAGCTACTAAATACCACACGTTTATCGGCAGTAAGTGCCACAACGGCTGTTTTGTCTTCATAATGGCTAAAGGCAAAACGCTTAATAGCGGCACCTTGCTCATCAACTTCGAGTGCCATTTCACCCAGTGGATAACCTAAACGCGGAGTTAGCTTACGCTCATTATTAGGGAAGGTGACTAAAAACTTAGGTGCTACAATTGTCACTGTGCCATTTTCTAAACCATACGCATAATGCCCTTGAAAAGGAGCACTATTTGCAAAACTGGTTACCTGCGCGGGTAAAGTAGCATTAAGTGTTTTTAGTTTTTTACCAAACTTTGCTTTATCAACACTGTAGAAGTTAACTTGACCTTGATCATCAAGTAAATAAGCAACCTCAGTTTGCTCCTCAACACCAAGCCCTACTATTTGCTCAGCATTAGCAACATTAAAGCTAGCGCGTTTTTCAACTTTAGCTGACTCGAAAATAGGCTGCACTACATAAAGAAGGTAAAAGAAGATCAATAGCAGTGCTATTAATACCATTATACCGCCTGCGGTTATGCCAAACTTAGCAAACCGGTCTTTAAATAGACGGCTTCGATCCGTATTAAAAGTCGGTTTATTCGGATTTGAAGTCATCAAAACACCCTTATATCTTAACGTTGGGCGCATTATATTTCATCAAAGTGACAGTAATGTTACAGTCGTAATAATTCTTTACTTATATAGAGTCTGTTTGTCTTTGCAGATTAAACTTTCAACTTTATGAGTGGATTTTAAGCAAAATCACGACTTTAAATAAGATTAAAGTATTGTTTGTAGTAGTGATTGTATTTATTTATACGTTCTTAATGAACTAAATCAATTATTAATTGGACAAACTATTTATCCAAGACAATACTCTATGGGCATCTAATATAACAACAACAAAGTAACCTCTTAAGATGTAACAATCCTTTTGTGGTTAGCTTTTACATACATTTAGAATCACATACATTAGATAGCATCACTTAATGCCTATGCATTTATTTTTTCATTTGGGCTTAAAAAGAGAACTATTATGAAGCAGTTGGTAATAACTATTTTAGGGGAAGATCGCCCCGGTTTAGTAGAAAGTATTTCCTCGGTTATATTGGAAAACCATGGCAATTGGTTAAGCAGTAATTTGAGTCACTTACTCGGGCACTTTGCAGGCATTATACAGGTTGAAGTGGCTGAAGAGCATTTACAGACATTTCAAAATGCGCTCAATGGGCTTCCTAAGTTAGATGTTCGCATTGAAAAGGGCAACACTGAAATTGAGCCTGTAGAGCTTGAGCAACTTAATTTTGTGATCACCGGTAACGATCGCCCTGGTATAGTGCAAGAACTAGCAAGTGTTATTCGCCATAAAGGCGCGAACATTACAAACTTAAACTCTAGGCAGCAAAGTGCGCCAAACTGGGGAGTGCCTATATTTAGTGCTGTTGCCACCGTGAGCCTGCCTAACGGGTTGAATAAAGAAGAAGTTATCAATGCACTTGAGTCAATTACGAGTGACTTAGTGGTTGATGTAGAGCAAAGCTAAATCAGCTCTATTATCATGAACACGAAAAAGGCGCTAATTATAGCGCCTTTTTTATGCATAACACCCAGTCCTACATGTCTGCATGACGATTAATACTTTGCATCATCTGCTTCAAACCTTGCTCTTCGAGCTGTAAGATCTCCCCTAGCTTTTCTTGAGCCTCAGGTGACTGCGCTTTATCTGCCAAATAACTGTATGCATTTAATACTTTTTGATGCTGCTGAGATAAATACTCCTGAATCGCTAGTTCATCTAGCTCATTACTGCGATCTAAATCAGTAAAGCTGATAATTTCTGAGTGCTCTGAAAAATATTCATAGCAGTATGTATCTAAAGTATTTATTTCAGTGATTGCTTTAAAGCCAATTAAATCCTCAGCGAGTTTTTTTTCATACTCAACACAATAATCGATTAACTGTTTGTTATGCTCTCCAAGTAAATCCCTTACACTAAAAAAATTAGCCGCCATTTGTGTATGAAACTGAACGGTCCAATCGAACACTTCTTGAATTGTTTTAACTTGCATGTGCGTTCCTTACTTTTTAAAACCTATTGATTAAATAGATGCGTGAATCATGCCAATAAGAAATGCAATAAAATCAGTAGATAAAGAAAGGATTGCCTAACTTGTACTGATATTTTCAGTACAAGTTACACAATCAGTGTAAATATTATAGGTTGCGCTTTCGCCACAATAAATACACAGCAGGCAATACCAGCAATGTTAAAACAATGGCGCTAAACATACCGCCAACCATGGGGGCGGCTATTCGGCTCATTACTTCACTACCCGTGCCTGTGCCATAAAGCACCGGTAATAAGCCAATCACTATGGTTGCCACTGTCATCATTACCGGACGTACTCGTAGACCCGCACCTTCTAGTATCGCCTGTTTAAGCTGCTCTGTACTCAAGCTTTTACCCATTTTAGAAGCAGCCTCTACCTGCGCTTTATAGGCTTGGTTTAAATACACCAACATTATAACGCCTATTTCTACGGCCACCCCAGCAAGGGCAATAAAGCCGACCCCCACAGCAACAGAGAAGTTAAAGCCTTCTAAGTACATTAGCCAGATACCGCCTATCATCGCCAGTGGTAAAGTCGCCATAATAATAAATACCTCGGTGAAGCTTCTAAAGTTAAGATAAAGCAGCACTACAATAATGGCTAAGGTTAGCGGCAACACATAACTTAGTTTAGCTTTAGCACGCTCCATGTATTCGTATTGCCCTGCCCAAGTTATAGAATACCCTGCGGGTAAAATTAGCTGCTCGTTTAGCAACTGCTGGGCATTTGCTACATAGCTGCCAATATCTGTATCTTTAATATCAATAAAGCTCCAACCATTTAAACGGGCATTTTCACTTTTTATTCCAGGTGGGCCATCACTAATAAATACATCCGCCACATCAGCAAGTGCGATACGTTGACCCGTTGGAGTAACAATAGGTAAAAGCATCAGTTCTTCAGGGGAGTCACGGTACGCTTGCGGATAACGAAGATTAACCGGGTAGCGCTCTTGACCCTCAACCGTTTCAGTCACGTTCATACCGCCAATAGCGGTTGCGACTACTTGTTGCACATCAGCAATATTTAAACTGTAGCGCGCTGCTTTTTCACGGTTAATATCTACCTTAATATAACGTCCACCCGCTACACGCTCTGAATAAACAGACGCCGTACCGGGAAGATCTTTAAGTAACACCTCTATTTGTTGACCTATTTTTTGAATCTCATTCAAATTAGGGCCCGCGACTTTTATACCCACAGGGGTTTTAATCCCAGTAGCCAGCATGTCTATCCGCGTTTTAATTGGCATTACCCAAGCGTTAGTTAACCCAGGAAACTTAACTAAAGCATCCAGCTCTTGTTTGAGCTTTTCAGTGGTCATGCCTTCGCGCCACAGAGCCTTAGGCTTAAACTGTATAAAGGTTTCAATCATGGTCAGTGGTGCCGGATCGGTTGCCGTTTCCGCTCGTCCAATTTTACCAAATACGGTTTTTACCTCGGGAACAGTGGCAATCAATTTATCGGTTTGCTGCAATAGCTCGCGCGCTTTACCTATTGAAATTCCTGGGTAAGTAGTCGGCATATACATTAGATCACCTTCATCAAGAGGTGGAATAAATTCACTGCCTATTTTATTTACCGGATAAAAGCCCACTAAAGTGATAACTAGCGCAATCAGCAAGGTGCTTTTTGGAAATTTTAGTACTAGGTTTAACAGCGGCTTATAACTATTTACCAGTAAACGGTTAACTGGGTTTTTATTTTCAGATATCACCTTACCACGAATGAAATAACCCATCAGCACGGGTACTAAGGTAATTGCTAATCCAGCAGAAGCTGCCATTGCATAGGTTTTTGTGTACGCTAATGGCGCAAACATTCGTCCTTCCTGAGCTTCTAAAATAAATACCGGCATAAAACTCACGGTAATTATTAATAAGCTAAAAAATAACGCAGGCCCAACTTCACTGGCAGAGTCAATCACCACTTGCCAACGGTTTTCATCTGTTAGTGGCTGTTTCTCCATGTGCTTGTGCATATTTTCAATCATCACAATCGCACCATCGGTCATAGCACCAATCGCTATAGCAATCCCGCCTAATGACATGATATTGGCGTTAATACCCTGCCAGTACATAATAATAAAAGCGGTGAGTATGCCTAACGGTAAGGTAATAATAGCCACCAAAGATGAGCGTACATGGAATAAAAACACCACACACACTAAAGCCACTACAATAAGCTCTTCCATTAATTTAGAGGTGAGGTTATCAACTGCGTCTTTTATTAAATGAGAGCGGTCGTACACAGGTACAATTTCAACCCCCTCTGGTAGCCCTTTTTTAAGTGACTCTAATTTAGCTTTAACGAGCTCTATGGTTTTTTGCGCGTTTTCACCAAAACGCATAACCACTACGCCACCTGCCACCTCGCCTTCGCCGTTAAGCTCGGCAACACCGCGGCGCATTTGCGGACCTAAACGCACATTAGCAACATCACGTAACTGTAGTGCAGTACCGTTAGCGTTTATACCTAAAGGAATGGCTTCTAAATCAGCAACACTTTTTACGTAGCCAGTACTGGTTACCATGTATTCAGCTTCTGCCATCTCAACTACCGATGCACCCATTTCTTGATTGCCTTGCTTAATGGCAGTTTGAATAAGGCTTAGCGGAATACCATAAGCACGAAGCTTATCGGGCTGAACGTTTACTTGGTATTGTTTGACCATGCCGCCTACCGATGCCACTTCGGACACACCGGGTACAGTTTGCAGTTCAAATTTTAAAAACCAATCTTGTAAACTGCGTAATTGGCTTAGGTCATGCTTACCGGTGGTATCAGTGAGTGCATATAAATACACCCAGCCAACGCCGGTGGCATCGGGGCCAAGCTCTGCAATTGCCGTACTAGGCAAACGGGCAGATACTTGACTTAGATATTCCTGAACACGACTTCGTGCCCAGTATAAATCAGTGTCTTCGTCAAAAATAACGTACACGTAGGAGTCGCCAAAGAAAGAAAAACCGCGTACTGTTTGCGCCCCAGGTACCGATAGCATTGCCGTGGTAATCGGGAATGTAACCTGATCTTGCACTACTTGCGGCGCTTGCCCGGGATAAGAGGTTTTAACAATAACCTGTACATCTGATAAGTCGGGTAAGGCATCTACAGGCGTGTTTTTTGCAGCAAACAAGCCGCCACCAACCAGTATTGCGGTCAGTAATAAAACAAAAAAACGGTTAACAACAGACCAGCGAATAATTGCAGTAATCATAACCACTCCTAGTGATGCTGACTGTGCGTAGCATGCACAGGCGTTATTGTATGAATCACAAATTCACCTTGCTCAATGCTAAAGGTAAAAGTAACTTCATCATTAGGCTTAAGCATCTCAGTCATTACATTTTTTGCTAGTATAAAGTCCATTGTTGCAGGTCCTCGGCCCCACTTTTCAATTGCCTCACGGCTGATATTCACAATACGATTATTAGCATCAATACTATTAATTACTCCATTCACAGTTGCCGTATTTGGGTTGGCATCACTCATTTGCATACTGTTATGCGCAACTGCTTGCATACGTTTAAAGTCAGAGTTTTTACTCGACTCTGAATCAATTAAAAACTGTGCTGAAGTAACCACTTCATCGTCTGCCATAACACCTGATAAAATTTCGGTATTAGCCGCATCACTTCGCCCTAAAGTTACCTCGACCGATTTAAAACGACCTTCCCCAAGTGCAACTACAACACGGTTTTGGCTACCAGTGCGAATAACAGCTTCTTTAGGTACGATTAAATGTTTTTCAGCTACTTGACTATGAATACTGACTTGAGCAAACATATTAGGCTTTAACTGATGGCCTTGGTTATCAAAGCGCAAACGCACTCTTAAAGTACGATTTTTAGCATCTAAGGTAGGGTAAATATAATCCACTTGCCCTTGCCAACGTTGACCACTTAAATAATCGAGTGTCATGGTTACAGGCAAGCCAACACGAATAAGTTCTGCTTGACGCTCAAATACCTCAGCCTCAACCCATACTTCATCAAGCTGAGCAATACTCATCATTGAGGTATCAGGTTTAACATAAAATCCTTCGCGAATATTAAGCTCATCAACAACACCACCTTGGCGGGCATAAAACGTTATGTTTTGCAGTACTTGCTGGCTTTTTTGCAGGCGTGAAATGAAGCCATCAGACACATTGAGCGATTTTAATCGGGCTTTAGCGGCACGAATTAGCACCGGATTATTGCGCTTTAACGCCAACACAAATTCTTCTTGTGCATTCACTAACTGTGGTGAATATAAGGTATAAAGTGGCTCATCTTGTTTAACCTGATCACCCGCGGCTTTAACGTATAAGGTTTCGACCCATCCCTCTACCCGCGGATGAATATGAATTAGCTGGTCTTGGTTGTATTGCACATAACCTACCGTGTTAACTTCATTTTCAAGTGCAGCAAACGCAACAGGGGCGGTGCGCACACCTAAATTATTAATCACTGTGGGTGAAATTTTAATACTGCCAGGCCCTTCATTTGCGCCACTGTCTGACTCTTCGTAAACAGGCACTAAATCCATGCCCATGGGCGATAAACCAGGTTCGTCACGACGATAATTACTATCCATAGGTGCCACCCAATAAAGCGGCTCTTTTTTACTACTGGCTTTACTGTCAGTTGGCATAGAGTGCTCACTAGGTAAGCTTAATAATATCCCCGTAGTTAATGCCGCACTACATATAGCCACCAGTAATAATTTTAAATTAGTATTCATAGCTCGGCTCCTGCTGTGGTGTGTTTTTTAAGCTGGTATCATCAGCACTGGCGTAATAATTTAACCTTGCAATAATTATCTTTTGATCAACATGAATGTTTAGGGCGTCTATCTTGGCATTTAATTGACTAATACGCGCTTGCATCACATCTGAGAAATTACCATCATCGCGAGTGTAGGCATTTAGGGTCGCTTGAGCTTGCTCAGCCATTTGCGGCAGCAGCTTGGCTTGATAAAGCTCGGCGCGCTGATGAAGCCGCGCTAACTGGCTAACTTCCTTAAAGTACATCCCTTGTAGCTTTTTAAGGGCTATTAATTTTTGTGTTTTAGCTTCTTCGCTATCAGCAATGGCAGCATTTACTAGTTGGTCTTGGCGGTTATCGGTAAACAGCGGTAAATCAATACTTATACCCACAGAGAAAAGGTCTGCTCGCGAGCCACCCATTGGCATGTCATCACGATAACCGTACCCCATATTAACGCCAATTTGCGGTTTATAGCCTTGCTCAGCCACACTAATTTGAGTTTGCTTTACCACTATTGCATTATCCATTGCCATAATTGCAGGGTGCTTTAATAGCATGGTCATTAATTGCTGATACTCTAACTCGGTGTAGTTTTTTAATGCTGTAAGCTCTGAAAAGTCATCACTGACAGGCTGGCTCAGCATAGCGATAGGCAACCATTGTGTTAGCCGCTTTTTAGCACCTTGTAGCTGCTGCTCCAGTTGTATTAATTTATCTTCAAGGCGGGTTAACTCTAATTGCGCTCGAATAATATCTTGTTGGCGTGTTTTGCCCACCGAGCTTACATAGCTTGATTCTGTAATATCAATGAGCTGGGTAAACAAAGCTTTATCTTGCTCAATTAGTGCAATGCTTCGTTGCGCTCTATAAGCATTGAGCCATGACTCAGTAACTATGGTTTTTACTTGCGCGAGTCTATCTTTGCGCAGCCAAGGCTCTGCTGCAGCTGACTGAGAAAGGGCCTTTTGTTGAAGTGCTAGGCTATCGCCTCGGCTCAGTGATTGGCTAATTCCCACCTTAAATTGGGTCATATTTTCTTGATCAAAAGCAAAACCATTAGTTGGTAGGTTCATTAACCCTAATGTAAGCACTGGATCAGGTAAGGTTCCTGCGGCAATACTTTTTGCTTCAATTGATGATTGTTTTTGCTTGCTAGCTTTAAGCCAGGGCTCATGGTTTAAGGCATAGTTAATTGCCTCATTTAAACCTAGTTCAGCACTGTGTACAGAGACACTAATACTCAACAAGCTACTTATACACACGGATTTTAATACTGCGAAGTGATTCATCACTTGCTCCACTTAAATTTAAAAATAACGAATGAAAACGATTAAATTTATAAGCAGATAGATGACAATAAGCTAAATAACTAAATTTTAAATACACCTACCCTGCGATTATGCAGGCATAGGAGGACGGTAAAGAGAACGTGCAAAGTTAACTTGATGCTGTATTACAGCATGTTGCACTTTTTCAGAGGGTAATTTGGAGGCTATAAATAGTGAGTTTACATGCAAGGCTGAATGCGAACTACAAGCACTCATCGGGCAACTGCAATCTTGGGTTAACGTGCTTTGCTCACTACAGCAATCCATAGACATGGTTGTTGTATCAGCATCGTCACTCATTGCCATCTTACTATGCTGCATCGATGCATGGGTTGCCATGTTCGTATGCGGCATATCACATACCATAGATACAGACGCAACGGCTTGACCCACAAAAGTGAGTAACAAAGTTAGCGTGAGTAAAATACAGTAAATACGTTGCAATGAATTAACCTAAAAATAAATAGACGTTTAAAGTTTATGGGAACTGTGTTTAAAACTCAATAATTAACTGGTTTTTACTACTGGCTTTATGAAGCTACTGGCCGCAATGGCGAACAAGCAATAGCCGGTAAAATACCAAAAACCAGTACCAAACTCAGCATGCATATTAAGTAAATCTTCTGAGTTCGCGTTTGCATTACCAGCCATGTAAGCCACTATTAATGCAATAACAAACACATCCACCATACTCCATTTACTTAAACCGATAATCACCTTACCAAGATTGTGCTTAAACGAAGTCTCCTTCAGCACACAATACAACAATTGAAGCAGCAGCTTAATTGTTGGGATCACCATTGAAAAAAACGCCACTAATATCGCCACTAAGTAGTTTTTGTTATCGGCCAGCTCGTTAACGGTGCCCCAAATACTGCGCGTTTTTTGATAAGCGCTGATCTCGCCTTCAAGTTTATCTAACCCCAACATACTCGAGATCATCATTAGCATATTACGGGTGTTTTGATTCCCTTCATCTGCCAACATTTCAATGCCCGCCTCAGCAAGTTTAGACTTATCAATTTTACCTTCCATACTCAGTACGGGCTGAGTCACCCCGGGAATTAATAAAGCTAAGGCAATTAAAATAGTGGTAATAGGTAAAAATAAACGCATGGTGTAATACTAAGTAAAATCAATATGTGCCAATCATACCCAAACGTTTTGCGTTAGTCTTGCTCAATAATAGTGGCCAATAGTTCATCCGCATACTGGCGTGCATCCAACATGGCGCTAAATACGGTCTCAATATTCGAGGCTGGGCGAATAGTTTCTAACAACTTTTTAGCCAATTGCCAATTATCTTCCTCTACCGCTTTTATTAAATGTAAAGAATTACCCATCATGCCTTCAAAACTTAATAGTGCACCGGATAACTCAGCCCCTAAACTAAACTCTTTAGCAATAGCTTCCAGCTCCATATCTAAAATAGCATCAAGCACCGACATTAAGCCGACTAAATAACCTTGTTCTGCAATGACTTTTCCGCCTGGTTCTAAAATTATTTGCATGAACTGCGCTCGACATAAGCCTAAACGAGTAAGTTCACTGGGCTTGTCTGAGCCAAGTTCGCTTAGCGCCAATACTCGTACAAACTTTCTAATAGAATCTTCCCCTAAATACACAACCGCCTGAGGAATAGACGTTATCACTAAATTTTTATTAGCAGAGCGAGCATTCACTAGTTTTAGGACGCGTGCAGTCAAACCGACATCTTTAGAAATGCGTAGATTAATTTCATTAAAGTCTAAATCTGTGCGGGATGTGCAACGCAGTAAGTCTAAAACAGCCATTTTTAGAGGTTCGATACTGTTGTAACTTAACATTTCCGGATGTGCAAAAAAGAACCCTTGAAAGTAATCGCATCCAGCCTCTTTAAGCTGCCTAAATTCATCATAGGTTTCAATTCGCTCAACCACTATTTTAATATTAGGAAAATTGCGTTTGAGCTTTTTCAGCAACATGCTGGTTTTTATTACCGGCTCTTCAACTTCAAGCTTAATATAATCAACCAAACTGAGTAATGGTTGCCATTTTTCATGTGAGTCGTAGTCATCTAACGCAAATACATATCCTGCTTTTTTTAACTCTATCACTCTCTCAACAACAAGCTCTATATTTTCAGTACGCTCAACAATTTCAATTACAGTATTCTCAGGCTGTAATAATTTAGGCAAATCCTCTAAAAGCCCCTCGCTCGATAAATTAATAAACGCAGTTTGATTGAGCGTTAGCTTTTCTATGCCAACCAGCATTAACGCATTAAAAAAAAGTCGCCCAGTGGCTTGCCCGTCAGTTGTTCCTACAGGAAAAGCATTATTAACTGAATCTCGATAGAGCAATTCATAAGCAAAAATACTTTTATCACCGTCAAAAATTGGTTGCCTAGCAATATATTGAGTAACCAAAATAGATGAATTTTTTACCTCTAGATTATTTGGCATTAATCTTCCTACTTAACAGTGATGTCATCATTATTTTTTATTATTTAACCAGTATAGTGAAACTTTAAAGACTTGCTGCAATTTTAATTAGATTAAAAACAAACAAATAAGACTAAATTTATAACCCTAGAGCAGAATTATTAGTATCCTCATTTTTTATAGGGTTTTTGAGTTTACAACTGCTCTAAGCATACCCAAAGGTTATGGTTATAAGGTATAATGCGATTATTAATTTTTTATAAACTCACAAAAAAGAGTCCCTTATATGAGCATTGAACAAGCCTTAATAGAACGTAGCAGTAACCAATGTGAACTCTGCGCAGCAACAGACGACCTAACTGTATACGAAGTTCCTCCTGTTACCGAAGCTCATTCAGATAAATGCATCTACACCTGTCAAACATGTAAAGATCAAATTGAAGGCAATAGCGATTTAACCCCGACCCATTGGCATTGCTTAAATGACAGTATGTGGAGTCAAACACCTGCGGTACAAGTTGTTGCTTATCGCATGCTGACTCAGTTAGCAGCTGATAACGGATGGGCACAAGACGCGCTAGATATGATTTACCTTGAAGAAGACACATTAACATGGGCGCAGCAAGCGCTTGCTGAAGATGATGATATTAAACACATTGATAGCAATGGTGTAGTACTACAAGCTGGCGACACCGTCACGTTAATAAAAGATTTAGATGTGAAAGGTAGCAGCTTAACAGCAAAGCGCGGTACAGCCGTGCGCAATATTGGCTTAACCAGCAACCCTGAACATATTGAAGGACGTGTTGATGGACAGCGTATTGTAATTTTAACTAAATACGTAAAAAAATAAGTAATAAATCAAGGCGCCTAGCGCCTTTTTTTATATCTCGACTTTCTTTATTTGCTAGTTAAGCAATGATTAAGCAATTCAACCGTATGCTAGCGACCTCATACCATACTCCATCAAGGAACTCTTATGTTCTCATCGAAGCCAAATTCAATGTTAAAGTCGATTGCAGGCTTGTGTTTTCTAGCAAGTGGTACACTTATGCTGAGCGCATGTAACGATGACGCAGCACAACAAAATAGTGCTGTGGCGCAAACAATGACCACCTTACCTGTGCAAGTTAGTTACTTAGATCGCAGCCTAATTGCGCCTAATTCACAGCTAACCGTTACCTTGGTTGATGTGTCAAAAATGGATGTGGCAGCAACGGTTATCTCTGAGCAGGTAATTGATTTAGTAGGCGCACCGCCTTATAAAGTAGAGCTTGAGTATAACCTTGAAAAGATTGACCCAACTCACCGCTATAGCGTGCGTGCAACCATTAATAATCAAGGAAACTTGCTATACACCAGCACAACGAGTAACTCGCCTTTTGATAATACGGCCTCATCAGAGCCTTTAGAAATTATTGTTTCAAAAGTAGCGCCAAAGCCAGACGTTGACTTAGTAAACACCTATTTCAAAGCCGTTTCAATCGATGGCAACCCCGTTGTAGTGAATACCAAAGAACCATTTATTCAGTTTAATAGTGATAACACCGTACACGGCTTTTTAGGATGTAATAACTTTAATGGCGGTTATGAAGTATCGAAGCAAGCAGTGACTTTTACGCAGTTAGCTACCACGCAAAAAATGTGTCATGACAATATGGAACAAGAAAGCGCGATGGCGGCTGTGCTTCAGGCAGCAACGCAATGGCAAATTAATGGTGAAAAATTAGTATTACAAAATGAGGCAGGCAACCAACTTGCTACCTTTAACGCTGTTTACTTTTGATTAAGAACGTAACAATACCCCACATCTAAGCAAATAAATAAGCCCAGTTAAACTGGGCTTATTTATTTTTATTCGGCGACTAACTGCTCGCTACGGTAAAAACCACTAGGCTTACTCAACAAGCTTACTAGTTCAGGTAACACGTCATCCATAGTTTGTTTCAGCTTCCATGGTGGATTTATCACTATCATTCCAGAGGCGGTCATACCATGTACTTCTGTATCTGCTTCGGTACCTAATTCAAATAATTGAATATTTTTAATTCCCGCGTCAATTAAACCCTGCTCCATATTATCAATACGTTCTCTGTCCACAACCGGATACCAGATCATATATGTACCCGTCGCAAAGCGTTGGTGGGCTTTGACAATGGTTTGTACTACCGTATTGTAATCGTCTTTTATTTCATAAGGTGGGTCTATTAACACACAGGCTCTGCGCGAGGCTGGCGGTAATAAACCAATTAAGCCCGCAAACCCATTTTCGCCGCGCACTCGAATAGAGCGCTTACCTTGCATGTTTTCTTCAAGTAATACCAAATCTCGCGGATGCAACTCAAAAAACCAGCCCTTATCTTGGCGGCGTAAAAAGTGTTCGGCGATTTTTGGGGAACCTGGGTAAAAAGCCAGAGACGAACTTTCATTAAACGATTTTATTAATTCAATGTAGTCGTTTAAGGCACCGTGCTGACTGGTATGTTGCCAAAGTTTTTCTATGCCATCTTGGTACTCTTGGGTTTTTTGCGCGTCTGGTGCTGCCAGCTCAAAAAAACCAGCACCCGAATGCGTATCGATATAGTCAAGCGGCTTATCTTTTATTGTTTGATAACCCAGCACTTGCGCTAACACTAAATGTTTAAGTACATCGGCAGGGTTACCCGCATGAAAGGAGTGTCTGTAACTAAGCATTATTTATTTTCGCCATACGCTATTTAATAAAATTAGTGAACCATAAAGCACACTGCTTTGGCAATCGTCACAGCAAAAGCGGGTGTTTACGTGAACCATTTCTGAATGAAAAAGCCAATAGCATGAATTATCCCTTAACATAGAATAAAAATCACCTAAAACCAGCGTAAATGCTGGCAAATAAACACACTTTGCTTTACATTTGCATGACATTAATTACAGTTATATGAGCGCATTTATGAACAACAATACTCTTCAACAACTCGAACAACTGATCGACCAACTAATTACCCGTAATAATCAGTTGCAAACTGATATTACAGAGCTTAAAGAGCAAAACAGTAAACTGCTTGATGAAAATGAGTTATTACAGTTAGAAGCCCTTGAAAATGAAGAAAAACAAAAAGATGCAAGCACCACCTTGTCGTCATTATTAGATAAATTACAAAGCGCACAACAGGCAAGCTAATGTCTGAGCTGCAAAACCAGCGAGTCACTGTTGAATTGCTTGGTAAAGAGCAGCAATTTGCTTGTCCGGCTGGGCAAGAAGAGGCACTAAAAGCGGCCGCCAAAAATCTGAATGATTTAGTTGAACAAATGAAACAACGTTCAACTGTCAGAAACGATCAAAAAGCATTACTTATGGCTGCTTTGAATTTAAGCCACGAATTGCTTGAAGCAAAAACTCAAAAATCAGTTGAGCTTGAGCATCAAGATCAATTGATTGATAAGTTAAGTCAATACTTAAGCTCAAACTCTGAACACACTAAATAAAAGCGCATTTTGCGCTTTTATTGTTTTTACCGTCAAAATATAGCTAGAGAAAAAGATGCAACCACTTTTAACTAAAGCTCAAAAAATAGGTAAGTGCTTACTGCCTTTAATCTGTCTATTTATACATACAAAAAGCAATGCAGCAGTTGAGTGGCAATCGTTATCGGCTAATATTCAATTTATCAAGCAGCCAGATAGGTTACGTTTTTACGACTCTAATCAAGTGTTAATTCAGGGCAGTGAGTGTGCCTTACTGGTAGATGCCAGTGGTAACTTTGCAGCAGTAGAACAACTGGTTACCGAACTAAAACAACAGCTAAAGACGCCTTTATGTTACTTAGTTGCCACTCATTTTCATGACGATCACTTGCTGGGTATGGCGGTTATGCAGCATTACTTCCCAGACGCAAAACTGATTTCTCACCAACAAGTCGCTAACGACTTTTCGCGTTATCAGCAAGCATTAACAGATAAGCTAGAGGGGTTCGAGAAAAGCATTGAGCTGAGCTATCAGCGATTAGCCACCTTACCCGATGCAGAGCAAGCTCAATGGCGAGAAAAGCTCACTCGCGCTAAAACACGCTTATTTCGCTGGCAGAATTATCAACTAACACCACCAAAAATGAGTATTAGTGAGCCTAAAACATTAGATTTAGGAAATTATGTATTAACTATCAACCCGCATCAGGCACATACTAATGGCGATCTAACACTACTTGCCGACAAGGGTAAAACCTTAATAGGTGGTGATATCATTGACTGGCTTCCCTACCCTGGGCATGGCGAGCTTAAACAATGGCAAAGTTTATTAAAAAAATATATAAATAATAATTCGCTGTCACTTTTTGTTCCTGGCCATGGCAATTTAGTCGATAAAGTTAAATTAAAACAGTCACTCACGTTTTTAGAAGCAATTACGGAGCAGGTTAAAAACAACCCTGAAGCCAGTATTGAGCAATTACAAAAAAAATTCCCAAGTGAAGTACTAAAACCTTACCAACAAGAACCACTTGATATAAAATCAAGTAACTTATTTTTGCAATCGGGATTACTTCGCGCTAAAAACAGTCAATAACTGAACACAATGGATTGTGTTAAAATATGGAAATATATTTTTTAAAAAGGAACAAAATGCGTCACCTGATCTTATGCTTTGCCATTATATTGCTATGTAGCTGTAAAACCACACAGCCAGAGATCATTGCGCCTGTAGTCCCTGCACCTGTAGAGCAAAAAACCGCACAATCAAACACGCCGACCTCTACAAACACCAAAAAAATAATTAATATAAAAACAATACCTAAAGCCCTAAAAGTAACTCAACCAACTGACTTATGGGCACATATTGCTGATAACTTACATTTACCGGTTGAGCAAAATCAGGCGTTAAAGAAACGCATTAACTGGTATTTAAAACAACCGAATTATTTAAATATAGTGTCTCGCCGTGCAGAGCCTTTTTTATACCATATAGTAAAAAAAGTAGAGCAAAAGCAACTCCCCATGGAACTGGCATTACTGCCATTTGTAGAAAGTGGCTTTAGGCCTACCGCCCGCTCAAGTGAGCACGCTGTGGGTGTGTGGCAACTGGTTGCAGCAACTGCACATCATTTTGGGGTTAAATCAGATCAATGGTACGACGGACGCCAAGATGTACTGGCCTCAACCGATGCAGCACTAGATTACTTAAGCTATTTACATAAACGTTTTGATGGTAATTGGTTGCATGCACTTGCAGCCTATAACACCGGTGAAGGCAGAGTTAAACGTGCTATAAAACGCAATCAAAAACGAGGGAAGTCAACTGACTTTTGGGCACTAACCCTACCAAAAGAAACCGCTGACTATGTACCAAAACTATTAGCATTAAGCTATTTAGTAAAACACCCTAAGGCAAAATTTAAACGCCCAAAGCTTCCTTATAAAGCACTGACCACCTCGTTAAATGTGGCAAAACAGTTCGATTTTTCAATTATGGCCAAGCTCTCTGGTATGGGTGTAAAACAGCTACATGCTCTTAATCGGGGTTATTTAAAAAACCAAAGTTCCCCCCATGGCCCGCATACTTTGTTGCTTCCTATTGAGCAACAAGCTTTACTAAAAAACCGTTTTTTTAAAGCCAATTTTGCAGGCGAATACATAGTCAAAAAAAATGACACACTATACGGTATTGCTAGGCATTTTGGCTTGCCTTTAAAGGCACTAAAACAGCTCAATAATAAGCAAAATAACTTTATTGGTGTTGGCGAAAAACTTATTTTAGGAGAGCCTCAAACGTTACCTGAATCGCTCACTATTAACTATAAAATAAGCCCTTACTTGGAACAAAAAGAGCCCGTCATTCCAACCATCGAGGTAGATTACCACGTTAAACCCGGTGATAACCTGTGGAATATAAGTCAGTTGTATGGCGTTGCTCATAGCGATTTAGCACGTTGGAATAAGTTATCAGCATCTAGCGTATTAAAGCCTGGGACTCAGTTAGTTTTATTTATACCCCAAGCTGCGACACCTAAAACCACACCGGCTAAAAAAGATCTGTTACTCGACTTACAAAATACATTAAATCATCCCCGTTAAGTTTCTAAAGCGCAGTATTTCGCGTAAAATTGCTTTTTAATTTATTTAAATCTTAAAGAGACATGCATGCAAATCAGTAAAAATTCGGCCGTTGAATTTCATTACACCCTTAGCGAAGCCGGTGAACAAATAGAAAGTAGCCTTAACGACGCGCCATTAAGTTACATTCACGGCAGCGAAGGCATGCTACCCGGTTTAGAAACCGCACTTGAAGGTAAAACTGCTGGTGATAAATTTAGCGTGACGTTATCTCCAAGTGAATCATACGGCGAGCGTGTTGATGATTTAATTCAGCGCATTCCGCTTAAGCATTTACAAGGCGATGTAAAAGTGTGGAAGCCAGGTATGACTGCAATGGTGCAATCAAATCAGGGTCGCCATCAAGTGACTATCGTAAAAGTAGGCCGCTTTAATGCTGATTGTGATTTAAACCACCCATTTGCTGGTAAAACGCTGACCTTTGATGTTGAGGTTGTATCAGTTCGTGAAGCAACAAGCGAAGAAATCTCTCATGGCCACGTTCATGCTGAAGGTGGTTGCGGCCACGCACATTAATTGCTAATTAGAGGAACAAGTATGTCAAAAGTTGCAATAGTAACCGGTGGCTCTAAAGGCATTGGCTTTGCTGTAGTACAGCGATTATTAACTAACGGCTATCAGGTTCATAACTTAGATATTGAGCCCAGTGAGAGTGGTGTTTTTCATCAATGTGATGTTAGTGATGTAACCGCCGTACGCCAGTGTATACAGGCTATTATTGAAAAAACACAACGTATTGATGTACTTGTTTCAAACGCTGGTAAGCATCTAAGTGCCACAATTGAGCACACCGATGAAGCGACATTCGATGCGTTAATGGCACTGAATGTTAAAGGTGCGTACGCGGCTATACAAAGCGTATTACCAACTATGAAAGCACAGCAAGATGGCGCTATTGTGTTAATTGCCTCAGATCAGGCCATTATAGGCAAACAAAACTCATTTGCTTATAACTTAACTAAGCACGCATTGGCTTCAATGGCTAAAACCACCGCCTTGGATTACGCAAGCTTTAATATTCGCGCTAATGCAGTGTGCCCTGGCACCATAGAAACGCCGTTATTTCATAATGCAATTGATGCATATTGTAAAAGAAGTGGTGCTAACAAAGCCGATATTGTTGCAGAAGAAGCCGCCTTACAACCGCTCAACCGTTTAGGTCAAGCCGATGAAGTTGCTGCACTGGTAAGCTTTTTAGTAAGTGCAGATGCCAGCTTTATTACTGGTAGCTTACAACGTATTGATGGTGGCTACACAGCACAATGAGTACTAAAATTATTGACCCGCATCTGCACTTTTTTAATTTGCTGGAGGGTCAATACACTTGGCTACAAGGTGCGAACCCACCAGCTTGGTCTAACTTAGATAAAATAAAGCAGCCCATCAGCGCTGCTGAACTGATCAAAAGTACTAACTTTGAACTCGCAGGTTTAGTGCACATAGAAGCTGGGTT
Source organism: Pseudoalteromonas sp. S1612 (assembly GCF_005887175.1). Lineage (GTDB taxonomy): Bacteria > Pseudomonadota > Gammaproteobacteria > Enterobacterales > Alteromonadaceae > Pseudoalteromonas > Pseudoalteromonas undina. Next base: position 29,631 of record NZ_PNDH01000037.1, read on the forward strand.
TGATAATAACCAGCCAGTTAAAGAATTAAACTGGTTAGCCAAACATATTAAAACTATACCTTATAAAGCAATTAGCTTTGCAACAATTAACCAGCCAAATAACGCATTTAAACTAGCACTTCAGCAGCTAGATCATCACTCTCTTGTAGGAATTAGAGATATCACTGAAGGTCATGATGCCGAGCGCTTATTGAGCCCTCATTGTCTCGATAACCTGCGGCACTTGAGCCAATTAAAGCTGCATTTTGAAGCCCAATTTGAAGTAGAAAACCTCAACATCACTGAGCGGCTCATTTCTTATGCCAACCAAGTTAGTGACTTACAAATAATCATTAATCACGCAGGGCTTGCACACAACCTTGCTAACTGGGCAACTGCAATTGAACTACTTGCAAAACAGCCTAATGTTGCGATTAAGTTTTCAGGTTTTGAATTACTCATGCTTAATAGCGAGCAGCAAAACCAATGTTTTAAACATATTTTAAAGCATTTTGGTATGCAAAGAGTGATGTTTGCTAGCAACTTCCCCGTGTGCCAAATTAATATTAACTACAACGAGTTATGGCAACATTATCGCAGCCTGTGTAGCGACGATCTTACATGGCAATATTTGAGTTACAAAAATGCTGCAAGCCTCTATCAACTCTAAATGAAAACCGCTATATTTAGCTCAACAGTTTAAAAAACGAGCATGCGTATGGCCATTTTTAATTCATCTTCTCTTAAATACACATTACTCCCTTTTTCACTAGCCGCTTTATTAACAGGTTGTGGTGGTGGAGGTAGCGACAATGCGACCAACCCAACAACTGATAATAGCGGCTGGACCTCAGGTGTATTTGCCAGTTCAGGGCAATTTAAAGGTCAATGCCAAGCAATTAATGAAAAAAACTGGCTACGCTCTTGGAGTAACGAAACCTACCTATGGTATGACGAAATTATTGATACCAACCCTGCATTAACGTCAGGGGTTATTGATTACTTTAATACTTTAAAAACGGAGCAACTGACTGAGTCAGGTGCGAAAAAAGATAACTTTCACTTTAGTTTGCCGACCGATGAGTGGCAAAGACAAAATCAATCCGGCCTAAGCTTTGGTTATGGCTTTAATATAAAAATAATTGCAGGTAGCGCGCCACGCCAAGCAGTTGTTAGCTACACCGAACCAAATACCCCAGCTAGTAATCAAAATATTATTCGTGGTTTTGAGCTTTTAGAAGTTGATGGTGTTGATTTTATTAACACCTCCTCATCAAGCGAGGTGGGGATCATTAATGCAGGTTTATTCCCCGAGCAAACGGGTAAAGTTACCGAGTTTGTATTTAGGGATATCAGCACTAATGAAAACCGCACAGTGACGCTCACGTCTCAAAACATCGAATCGCAACCAGTAATGAATGTTCGTACCGATTTAGCCGCTGGTGATGTTGGTTATTTTCAATTTAATAGCCACAACGCCATAGCCGAAACACAGCTTTACAACGCCTTTAACCAACTCGCTGCCAGTAGCATTAAAGATTTAGTCATTGACGTGCGCTATAACGGGGGGGGGTTATTACAAATGGCTAGCCAAGTAGGCTACATGGTGGGGGGCAGTAACACGCAAGGTAAAATATTTGAACGGACCATATTTAATGATAAATACCCTAATACCAACCCCGTCACAGGCCAAGCACTGACGCCGATGCCTTTTACAAATCGTTTTATCGGCTTTGAAAATAATCCTGCAATTGTAGCGGGCACGCCGTTACCCACCTTAAACTTAGAACGGGTATTTGTACTTACCACCAGCAGTACCTGCTCGGCTAGTGAGGCTATCATTAACGGGCTGCGCGGAGCAGATGTTGAAATTATTCAGATAGGCGCAGGCACCTGCGGTAAACCGTATGGTTTTTACCCTACCGACAACTGCGACACCACTTATTTTACTATTCAATTTACTGGCGAAAATAACAAAGGTTTTGGTGAATATTCAGATGGCTTTGCACCGCAAAATACCATTGATGACGCACGACAACCGGTTCGCATTGCTGGGTGTGCTGTTGCCGATGATTTTACTAAGCGCTTAGGTGATGCTAGTGAAAGCTTATTAAGTACAGCGCTGAGTTATAGAGAAAACGGCAGTTGCCCTGCCCCAAGCTCAATAAATAGTGTTCTTGGTTTTGCGCCCACTATCGCCACCGATATGCCAGAAGTAAAAGATATGCGAGTTCAAACCATGCTAGAACAAAATATTATTCTTAGTGATAACATGAGATAAGCAATGAACATATTATTAGCAATAAGCATGACTGCAGCGACATTAGGGTTAACGGGTTGCTTAGCGCAAAGCTCAGAACCCACACCTAAGCTACAGCATGCGTTACTAATTGAGCCGAATAGCGCTAAAGTAGCCGATGCGATTACGCAACTGCTACATAGCTCACAGGTTCAATTAACCGACGACGTTTTTGTAACCTCAAGCACAGTTACACTTGAGCAACTTAATCACAAAGATCCTCAGGGAAATCCGATTATGGGCAAGCAGCTTAATATGCCGGATCAGTTTGAACTGATGATTAAGGGAGAGCGCTGTTTTGTTCGCCATCTTGATAGCAAAGCAACCATCGAACTAAAACAGGTACTTTGTAAAATAAATCCACAGCGATAAAAAAGCCGGTCAGTGAGTTATCACTTACCGGCTATTCTTAAATAGAGCTATTTAACCTGAACTCTGGATAATAAATCCATCTCAAGCAGAGTTCAGGTTATTTATTTTATTTCTACACGTTGTGAACGCATTACAATTTCATCGTTAAGCTCAATCCCAAGGCCTGGTTCTTCTGATACTTCAAAAAAGCCATTTTTAGGTTGTGGATCTTGTAAGCACAGCTCTCTGTTCCACTTTTTAATCGCATAAGTATGATGTTCATGAATTAAAAAGTTAGGGATTGCTGTTTCTAAATGTAATGCTGCCGCGGTTGCAACCGGCCCACCACACACGTGTGCCTGAATACGCACGTCAAAAATATCTGCGTAATCACATACTTTTTTAGTTTCAGTAAAGCCACCACATAAACCAATATCTGGCTGTAGTACATCAATGCTTTGATCTTCTAAATATGGACGCACGCCCCAACGGTTATATAAGCGCTCGCCGCCTGCAATAGGCACAGCCACTTTATCAGCCACTTTAGCATGTAATGAGTGGTTTAAATAATTCACCGGCTCTTCAAAATACATACAATCAAATTCTTCTGCAATCTCACCAATTTGAATTGCTGATGTCGCACCAGGTAAACTGTGGCATTCAAAAATAATGTCAACTTCATCACCCACAGCTTCACGAATAGCCTGCATACGAGCGCGGTATAGTTTCATTTCTGGGCGAGAAATAATATTTGTGCGATCGTAATAGGTGTTGCCGTCTTTATCGTATTGAATTGGGTCAACCTTTACCGCATCGTAACCTTCCGCTACTGCTTTTAGTGCCGCTTCGGCATATTCTTGTGGCTGTACCAGCGCTTTAAACTCACTGTCCCAGTCAAACTGTAACTGCGATGCATAAGTACGTAGTTTGTCGTTAACTTTACCACCAAGCAACTGATACACAGGTAAACCCAATGCTTTACCCTTTATATCCCAAAGCGCAGTATCAATCGCACTCATTGCAGCATAAACTACCGGCCCACCACCTAAACCCCAAAAGCTTTCACGCAACATACGTGACCATAGTTTTTCAGTTTGAAACGGGTCATGGCCAATTAAAAAGGCATCGGCCATTTCTTTGATCATCGCAGCGGCAGCGCTGTGACCTAAGTCATAAGCAAGACCGGCTTCACCTACACCGCTAATCCCTTCATCGGTATGAATGCGAACAAATACCGGCGTCCATGCAGGACGCTCAGGACAATGAATGTCAAAGACTTCAACGCGATTTACTTTCATAAAAAATTCCTTATTAACCTTTATCGGTTATTTTGCAAAACTTGGGTCAAGACGATACGCTTTTCGTAACATGGCAGGCCATGCTAGCTGCCCCCCAGTACTGCCGCTGTGAACAACGTTCGCTTGATTATAAATGTTATCAATAATAGCTTGTGGTACTGCAATCGCTTCTTGTGCACTTGATTGAATAGCTAACTGTATTTCACAGGCACGTTGAAGGTCATAAAAGCGCATAAACGCATCACCTACTGTTGGCCCTACCGTTAAGCCGCCATGATTCACCAATAGCATATGGTTGGTGCTACCTAAATCTGTTTGCAGGCGTTTACGCTCATCATCATTCACCGCTAGGCCTTCATAACCATGGTATGACAGAGAGGGTAATGAAAACATCGAATACTGACTTAACGGTAACAGCCCTTCTTTTTGTGTTGCAACTGCAATGGTTTCTTTAGTGTGTAGGTGTATTACGCAATGGGCATCCTCGCGTACTTCATGAATGGCACTGTGAATGGTGAACCCCGCAGGGTTAATATCAAATGGAGTGTCGTCAATAATGCGGCCATTTAAATCAACTTTAACTAAGTTAGATGCAGTGATCTCATCAAACGTTAAACCGAACGCGTTTACTAAATAATGATCCGTACCCGGTAGGCGAGCAGAAAGGTGCGTATAGATTAAATCCCCCCAACGAAAATGGTCAACTAATCGATAACATGCGGCTAAATCAACACGTAGTTGCCACTCTTGTTCTGATACTTTATTTTTTAAATCGAGCTGGGGTAAATCAAACATAACAAGCCTTTTAAAACACAGCATAGCGCTAGTGATTGTAGATGTTTAGAAGTCTAAATGAGTATTCGCATGATGGCAATCACCAAATAAAAAAGCCACACAAAGGTGTGGCTCTTTTTAAATTGCGTTAGCGATTATTGTACTTTTGATAGGTAATCGGCAATCGCTTCAAACTCTTCATCAGTCACAGTCGCAACCATTGCTTTCATCGCCATAGACATACCGTTGTTACGAGCGCCTGACTTAATGTCTTTCATTTGCGCTACTAAATACTCTTTGTTTTGACCATTTAGTTTAGGGTACATCGCCATAATAGGTGCTTTACCATCTGCACCATGACATGTTTGACAGTTTTTAGCGGTGTAAAGTGCAGCGCCATCAGCAGCGGCGGCTGAAAATGAAAAACTTGCGGCTAAACCAATACCCGCGCCTAATAAAAGTGTTTTTATCTTGCTCATTGTATTTACTCTTCTTTTTTACGGTTAAAAAAAACGGTTGTGATAATTGTAGTCAATAAATCTTTAAAAAGCATACGTCCTTGATAAGGTTTGACGATCAATCAGAACAAATACGTGTATCCCTCATAAAACAAATATTAGCTTGCTTTAGCTGAGCAGATACTTAATAACACCTTACCAAATAAGATCGTCTGGTACTTCAAAATCAGCGTACGGATCGTCTTCGTCCTTGGCTTTGTTCTCAGGTTCAACATGAAACACAATATACTTTTCATCAACCTCAGCCACTTTGCGTGCAGGCTCGTCTTCTAATACGTAAAACTGGCCTTCTAATACACAAATTGCTAAACGTCCGCCCGAGAGCGCCTTTTGCGTTTGCTCATTCACATCAAGGCCCTTTACTTTATTTTCATAAGTAAAGTTAAAGGTACGCTCACCACGAATTGACTCTTGATTGTGATGCTCTAAAATTTGCTTAACACGGGCTACCTGCTCACGTTGCTTTAATTCTTCTTGGCGCGTTTTGTTAAGCTCTTCGGCTTTTTGCTGTTGCTCAAGCTTGGTTTGCTGAATATGCTTTTGTAAATCATTTGGGTTGCTTGTCGCTCCCTTCTTTTGCTTTTTCTGTTGCTTGCGCTTTTCTGATTTAGCAACTTTGGCTTTATGTGATGTTGTTAAACCAGCTTGGAGCAATTGCTCTTGTAGTGACCCCATGGCGTGTTCCCACTAAAAACGAATATTAATGCTATTTTAATCACCAACGAGCGTAAATAACAGCGCTATTGGTATTAATCTAACAAACTACTGAAAACAAAGCATGATTTAGCGCAATAAAGGTTAATTTATGAAAACCCTAGCAGTTTTGTATATAATGCGACTCAACTAATAAGCAATGTTAACGGCAGTCAATGCGCTTATCTCACTTACTCCTTTGTTCTGTTTTTATTTTTTTTGTCTTATACGCACCACAGCCATTATTAAGTTTATTTGCCACCGAATTTAATGTAGCGCCAGCCATTGCAGGCAGCTTAATGACTGCCACTATGCTGCCTTTAGCCATTGCCCCTTTGGTGTATGGGTTGTTTCTAGCCAAGCGAAACCCATTATTAATTTTACGCATCGCAATGTTATTACTCGGTGTCGGCTGTTTATTATTTATTTATGCCCCTAGTTTTGAGCTACTATTACTTGTTCGGTTTTTACAAGGGTTAACTTTACCTGCCGCTTTAACCGCTATGACCAGTTATATTGGTATGAGCTATCAAGCCGATACATTACAAAAAAATATGACTCTTTATATTGGTAGTACTATTGTCGGTGGTTATTTTGGCCGAGTATTGGCTGCGCTCTTTAGCGACTTGTGGTCATGGCAAAGTTTTTATTACTTAATTGCTGCCATGTTGATAATGCTCGCGCTTAGCATTCCCCATAAACGCTTTGTTTTGAGTCGCTCTAGTGAGGTGTTATCACCTTTAGATTATATGAAACAACTTAAAGAAGGCTCGGCACTTAAGCTTTATGGTGCCATATTTTGTATGTTTTTTTGCTTTGCCGCATTATTAAACTACTTGCCTTTTATTTTAAAAAATACCTTTTTAATTAATAACACCCGCGACATTGGCTTAGTTTATAGTGGTTATTTAGTTGGCGCGTTAGCCTCTATTTTTACCCCATGGTTATTAAAAAAAATGACCTCAGCTTGGCGCTTATTGGCATTGGTATTCCTGCTTTATAACCTCAGTATTGTGTTATTAATGAGTCATTCACTGATGTTGTTTTTAGTTGCATTCACACTTTTTTGTGGCGCTATGTTTGTAATTCATTCCACAGCGGCACCATTGGTTAATAAAATTAGTCACGCCCCACCTAGTGTTACTAATGGTTGTTACGTGTCATTTTATTATAGCGGTGGCGCACTAGGGTCATTATTACCAGGGGTGGTTTATCAAACGCATGGACAAACCGCGTTTATGGCAACACTTCTTGCGGTTTGCTTATGTGGGCTGGGTCTTATTTTGTGGGCTCAGCGCGAGGGTAAAAACATTACCCGCGGCTGATGCTCTGTAAAATCAAAAAAGCGTAGTAAATCAGGCTTAGTTAATAACCATGTTTGAGTGTTTTCAAATGGGTGGCAATGAAATAAATCGCCAAACCAAATATCCTGATCAAGCCAAAGCGTTACATCTCGTTGCTTATCGTTCATTAAGCTGAGCATTGACACACAACCTGGTGCAACTTTTAAGTACTTAGCCAAGCGCTCATTAGAGGCAAACCCTAAACGCGATAGGCCTTGCTGTTTAGACAACGATTTTAAATCGAGTTGTTTATCGTGCGCGGTGATCACTAAAAAATGGCGCTTACCTTCGTTATCTCGCAAAAATAGATTTTTTAAGCGTGTTCCAGGGCGATTCACCATCAGCTCGTCGGCATCTAAACTGCCATGTAGCGCTGGATGTTCTATTACGTCATATTCTATATTTAGTTGGGTTAACACTGCCGCTAGTTTTTGTTTATCCGCTAACATACTACAAACAACGCCCTCTTAATTGCACACTTAAATCTCGCCATAGCACTTCGTTTATTTCATGCTTATCTGCACAATAGTTACGTTGTGCAAGCTCTTTATTAAGAAACTCTACCGCTTGATCTTCTAATTGTAACTTAAGCACGCTCGACTCTTCAAAATGCTCTTGTTCGGCAAAACGCTTAACATCGCTTCTGGTTAGCTTTTTATTAATATTAATTTGCTCGCGGCTCTTAGCCTTTACAGAGACCACATAGGCAAAAAGCTTATTACCTTGCTCATCAACAGTGTCATAAAATTGTTTATTATTAATTTCATAGGGAGGCTCATCTACCGAGCTGGCACAGCCAAAAAGAAAAGTCATGAAAACTAAAGCGTATTTTTTCATTATGTATTGTCGTTTTAGTAAATATTGAGGCCGAGTTTAACAAAAATTAGTTAAAACGGAAAAATTTGTGAAAAAATACTTGACCGAAAACGTAAAAATATTTAAAGTTCACCCCGCTTAAGACTCAGCTCTTAAGCATTTACAGCACATGTAAATTAGGAATGTGGGGCTATAGCTCAGCTGGGAGAGCGCCTGCCTTGCACGCAGGAGGTCAGCAGTTCGATCCTGCTTAGCTCCACCACTTTCCTACTCTTTCCTTCAAGTAATATCCTTATTTTTATATTCTAAATAAATTTCTCTGTATTTTTTAATCTCTATGTTTGCTTAGTTGTTTAATTTTGCTAAATCGAGATCAAAAATGCCGAGCAAAGCCCGGCATTTTTATAATTTATTGAGTTGGGTTAGTTATTCGCGAACTTGACCAACACCATTAACTAAATATTTTTCAGTGGTTAATGACTCAAGTCCCATAGGGCCATAAGCATGTAACTTAGTCGTTGCAATACCAATCTCTGCACCTAAGCCTAGTTGTGAGCCATCAGAAAAGCGTGATGACGCATTAACCATAACAACCGACGCATCAACACTACGTTGGAATAACTCTGCCGCCGCATCGTCCTTAGTACAGATAACTTCAGTATGATTTGAACCGAATTGAGCAATGTGCTCAACGGCTGCATCAAAACTTGGCACAATACGAATTGCTAACTCTAAGTCTAAGTACTCTTCACCAAATTCGTTATCAGCAAGTACTGTGGCGTTATCAAAATATTCAGCCGCTTTGGCGTCAGCATTAATTTTTACACCTTCTTGACGAAGTACAACTGCACACAGATTTAAAAACTCATCAGCTACATCTTGGTGTACCACTAAACCCTCAAGTGCATTACATACACCAGTACGCTGAGTCTTACCATTGAGCAGTAAATTTAGTGCTACTTCTAAATCAGCATCTTTATCTACATATAAATGACAAACGCCTTTAAAATGCTGAATAACAGGGATTGTGCTGTTTTCAGTAACATAGTTAATTAGGCCTTCACCACCACGAGGGATGATTAAGTCAATGCTATCGCGTTGTTGCATCAATTCCATTAGTAAAGCACGGTCAGGATCAGGAATCACTGAAATTAGCGCAGTTGGTAGACCATGTTTTGTAAGCACGCTATGCATTACACTGGCAATGGCTTGTGAGCTTTTCAGCGCTTCTTTACCACCGCGTAAAATTACACCGTTACCTGACTTAAAGCACAATGCACCTGCGTCAGCCGTTACATTAGGACGCGCTTCATAAATCATACATACTACGCCAAGTGGTACACGCATTTTACGAATTTTAATACCATTTGGGCGTTCAGTAATGTCACGTAACTGGCCAACAGGATCATCTAATGAAACAATCACTTCGATACCCTCAGCCATGGCTTCAATACGCTCATCATTCAATGTTAAACGGTCAATCATTGATGCTGCTAAATTATTGTCGCGTGCTGCGCTTAGGTCACTTTCATTTTCTTTGATTATAAATTCTTTTTGCTCTCTTAATGCCGCAGCCATATCGGTTAACACTTTGTTTTTAGTCTCAGTATCGAGTAAAGCAAGTGTATGTGCAGCCTTTGCTGCCTGGCGTGATATATCCGTAATTAAACTCATGACTTCTCCAATAATGCGATATCTTTTTCTGAAATAATTGGTCCAATTGAATCCTGCATTTTTTCGCTGAATTCACTCTGCTCGTTATCTGCAATAAAGTTTAACAAGCAGCTACTGTAATTTGCTGTGGCTTTAGCTAAACGCGTACCATCTTCACTGCGAACTAAGATAGTATCGCCCACAGCAAACTCGCCATGTACTTCTCTGATCTCATCGCCACGTAAGCAACCGTCTTCACCTTCTAATGAGTCATCAAATGACCCTTCAACAACGACTTCCCCCTGCTCATTAGCGGTATGTGTCATCCAGTGAATAGAATCTTGCATTGGTTTTTCATAAGGCAAGAATACGCTACCTGGGTTTTCACCGGCTAACAAGCGAGTAAAGGTTTCTTCTTTAAAGCCATTAATAATGTAAGTTGCAATACCATGTGAAGTGGCTTTCTCTGCCGCTTCAATCTTGGTTTTCATACCACCTGTACCTACCGCACTGGTAGCACATCCTGCCATAGCATAAATAGAATCATCAATTGATTTTATTTCAGGCAATAATACGGCATCGTCATGCAGATTTGGGTTTTTATCATACAAGCCATCTACATCAGAGAAAATCATTAATGCATCTGCATCAGCGGCTGCTGCAACCATGGCTGATAAATTATCGTTATCACCCACTTTTAAATCATCTGTTGTTACTGCATCATTTTCATTAATGATAGGTAGCACGCCGTGTTCTAGCAATGTAAATACGGTTTCACGGATACTCTGGTAACGCTCACGGTCACGTAAATCACCATGAGTTAATAATAGCTGTGCTGATGGAAAATCAAAGAAACGATCCCACATGGCCATCATTTCTGTTTGCCCTGCTGCAGCCATCGCTTTTTTCATTACCACTGAACGAGGTTGGTCTGATGGAAATAAATGTGAGCCAGCCGCTACAGAACCAGATGAAACTAAAATAACCTCAATTCCACGTGCGCGACAGTGGACAATAAACTGTGCGATGGTTAATAAATAACGTGAACGACAGCCATCTTGATCGGGTGCAATTAAGGCACTGCCCACTTTAAGTACGATACGTCGCCAATTTAACTTTTGCATAAGTGCTCAACTTTCCATTTAATTTGTATTCATCACATAGATGAATGAAACCAGGTCGCCATGTTTATAAACACAGCGTCGAATTTATTTATCATTGCCCACACTTTTTACACACACGTACACCGTCTCTAAAACTAGCGTTTTAAATTGAGATGCAAAAAATAAATAGTATTAACCCAATAAATAAATCGGATCGTACTAACTAAAAAAATATAAAGTGTTGTTTATGTATCGCTGTAAAAAGCTGTGTGCGGCCTTTTTATTAACAACATACATAGAGCCTCTTAAGTCTGGTACACCAACAGATAGGGTGATGACTTAAGGACCGAGATTTAATCGCCACGATGGGGATTAAATATTGAAAGGTAATAGTTCAACTCAAACTTTTATTTATCTGCATTGAGCAAATAAACACTTTGAGCAAAACCATACCAAAGAGTACGGTAAATGATATTGTGTGTTCAAATATAACAAAACAAAGCAAAAACAATCAGTAAGAGAGTTAAGATGTTTATATCTAACATAATCTAGTATTTAAACTACAAACTTGATTAGATAACTAATTATTCGAACACGAAGTATAATACGTTAAAGTAGCTGCTTAGATCAAGGCTAAAATTCAAGCTGAATAGGTCGACACTACTAAAGCTAGTGTTTTTTGTATTAAGTATCATGTGGTTAGACTACTATAAATATGAATTATATAGACTATAAATTTGATAACATTTTAGAAAATGACGTTAACACTAAATAAATAAGTATTATTTATTAGCTAAATTGAATTTACACGTGTATACCCACTGTATTACTGGTAGGTAACAGTTATACTTTTAAACATTATTAATATTAAGGAGTTTTTACTCTATGTCAGCAATTTATATAGCCGGTATTGCATTGTGTTCGGTGCTAGCCCAATGGGTCGCCTGGGCGTTCAGAGTACCCGCTATTCTGTTTTTGTTGCTTACTGGGCTTTTATTAGGGCCATTTAGTGGCGTATTAGACCCAGATGCCTTATTAGGCGATTTACTTTTTCCTGTGGTGTCTTTAAGCGTTGCTGTGATTTTATTTGAAGGGTCTTTAACACTGCATTTTCGGGAGCTTAAAGGGATCAGTAAAGTCGTAAGAAACCTCTGCTCTATTGGTATGCTTATGACCTGTGTCGTTATCAGCTTAAGTGCCTATTGGTTATTAGAGTTAAATTGGCGAGTCGCAGCAGTACTTGGCGCTGTGCTTGTTGTAACCGGACCAACGGTCATTGCGCCACTGCTTAACTCAATGCGACCCACTCAAGATATTGACCGTATTTTACGCTGGGAAGGCATAGTCATAGATCCTATTGGCGCTTTATTTGCGGTATTAGTATTTGAAGCTGTGATGTTAGTTGGCCAAGGTGAAGTACTTAGTCACACTATAATTGCACTAGTTAAAACCGTTGGGGTTGGTTTAAGTATTGGTGTGGTTTCGGGTTGGATCACAACGCAACTGATGCGCCGCGAATGGTTGCCATTTGAGCTACATAAATTTGGCATTTTAGCGTTAGTGTTAATTAGCTTTTCGATTTCAAACCATTTAAGTCATGAGTCAGGATTATTGGCCGTGACTGTATTTGGTATTTGGTTAGCTAATCAAGATGACCTAGAAATAGATTCGGTGCTTGAGTTTAAAGAAGATCTGTCGATGATTTTGATCTCAACCTTGTTTATTTTACTCGCTGCCAGATTACAACTATCTGACTTAATGATGCTCGACAGCGATGTATTTATATTTTTAGCTATTGTGCTATTTATTGCGCGCCCGTTGTGTATTGCTATTTCAACCTTTGGCACCGATTTACCAATGAAGTCTCGCTTGGTGCTGGCTTGGATTGCGCCTCGCGGTATAGTTGCTGCAGCCGTAGGCTCTGTATTTGCGTTAAGTATGATAGAAGCCGGTGTAGCCGATGCTGAGAAAATGGTGCCATTGATATTCACGGTTATTATCGTCACTGTGGTACTGCAAAGCTTAACGGCTATCCCTGTTGCTAAGTTGCTAGGGGTGCGCCAGCCCTCCCCTAATACTATTTTAATTATTGGTGCCAACCATGTATCTCGTGCTATTGCTCGTGGTTTAAAGGAACAAAACATTCCCGTTCACTTATCAGATCCTGCTTGGGAAAACTGTAAAATGGCACGTATGGATGGTTTGCCTTGTTATTACGGTAATCCACAATCTGAGCATGCTGAACGCTATTTACCTTTAACCACTATTCGCAGTGTTTTAGCGCTTTCACCTAATCGTCATCATAACGCATTAGGGGTGCAGTATTTTTCTCATTTATTGAATGAAAAAAATGTATTTTCACTACGCTCATCTTCATCACATGCTAAAGCAAATAAAGACAGCGCGACGTTCTTATCACGACAAATTCTGTTTGGTGAAAACGGAGCATATGCACGCTTAAGCAGCGTTATTGCCAAAGGCGGTAAAGTGAGTGCAACACGAATATCTGAAGAATTTAGCTGGCAGCAGTATTTAGAAATGAACCCTGAAGCAATTCCACTGTTTATTCTCAAAGGGGATAAAGACAGTGATGAAGACGCTCCAGTGAAAATGAGGCCTTTTACTAGTGATATGGAAAAGCCACCACAAGAGGGTGAACGAGTAGTTGCATTGCAACCGCCTAAAATATCGCTATTAAAAGATCCTGCCAATAACAAAGTCAAAGACAATAAAAAAGACGAGTAATAACTAAAAAAAGCGAGAGTGCGGCAAAAGCACTCTCGCTTTTTTACATAGGTAAGCGCGCGCGGGTAACGACACTGGCTGGCATTTTTTCAGCAAGTTTAGTTAATGCTCGCTCTATTTTTTTATGTGTCGCTTTATCAGCTACCGTGGTGTTAAACAGCCAACGATAAGCATCTTCGAAATCTCTTGGACTACCATAACCTTGATTAAACAAACCAACTAATCGTAATTGCGCTTTTAAGTTGCCTTGCGCTGACGCCTCACGTAAGTAGGTTATTGCCATGGTTTTGTCTTTTTGGACCAACCGGCCAACGTCGTAGTAGCGACCTAGTTGCTCTAATGCAGCCGCTAAACCCTGCTCAGCCGCTTTTTTCATGTAATACACACCTAAAGCAACATCGCGCTCAACACACACTTTATAAGCCAGCATATCACCGTATAGGAATTGATATGATGGCAATGCCATTTTATTGGCTCGCGCTTCTATATCTTGCACTAACTGGCAATTATCTGCCTTTACGCGCGCTAGATGAGTGTTCTCATTAATTAAAGCTATTAACTCAGATTCAGTATACAGCGGCACAGCTGCAGGGCTTTCTTCAGCTAAGCTATTGCTTATATTAAATAAAGAAAGTGTAAGTAGTGATAATGACCACACTGAGCAACGAGAAGATAAACGCATATTAACCACTTTAAAAATAAACTTACCAAATAATATACAAAGATCGTTCCACTATTAATAGCGTCACTTTTCTGCAGACATAAAAAAAGCTGCACATGGCAGCTTTTTTTCAACTTAAACCCAATTATGCAAATGGGCTACGAAGTATCATCGTTTCAACACGATCAGGACCTGTAGAGATAATATCAACAGGTACGCCAGTGATTTCTTCAATACGTTTGATGTAATCAATTGCCGCTTTAGGTAAGCCTTCAAGCGATGTTACACCCACTGTATTTTCAGACCAGCCAGGCATTTCTTCGTATACTGGCGTTACTTTATCGTAACCTTCAGCAGCTAATGGCGTCACGTTAGTCACAGTACCATCTTCAAGCTTATAACCAGTACAGATTTTAAGTGTTTCTAAACCATCTAAAACGTCAAGTTTAGTTAAACAAAATCCTGAAATGCTGTTGATTTGAACTGCACGGCGCATAGCCACTGCATCTAACCAACCTGTACGACGTAAACGACCTGTAGTAGCACCAAACTCATGGCCTTTGTCACCTAAATGCTTACCGACTGGGTCTTGCTTATCAAGGCCGTCGTAAAGCTCTGTAGGGAAAGGACCTGAACCTACACGTGTTGTGTACGCTTTAATGATACCTAGCACATAATCAAGGTGTAATGGGCCAAAACCCGCACCTGTAGCAACGCCACCAGCGGTGGTGTTTGAAGATGTTACATAAGGGTAAGTACCATGATCGATATCAAGTAGTGTACCTTGAGCACCTTCAAATAAGATGTTGTCACCGGCGTTACGCGTTTGATCTAAAAGCTCAGTTACATCAACTACCATTGCTTTTAAAATATCAGCAACAGCCATTGCATCATCAAACGTTTTTTGGAAGTCAACAGCGTCTACTTTGTAGTAGTTCACTAATGTGAAGTTGTGGTATTCCAATACTTCTTTTAACTTAGTAGCAAATAATTCAGGATTGAATAAATCACCAACACGTAAACCACGACGTGCTACTTTATCTTCGTACGCTGGACCGATACCACGACCCGTTGTACCGATTGGTTTATCGCCACGCGCAGTTTCGCGAGCTACATCTAATGCAACATGGAAAGGCAATATTAGCGGACATGCTTCACTGATTAAAAGACGTTCACGTACAGGTACGCCACGCTCTTCAAGCATGCCAATTTCTTTCATTAGCGCTTCTGGTGATAAAACAACACCATTACCAATCACACATTTAACATTGTCACGTAATACACCCGATGGAATAAGGTGTAGAACTGTCTTTTCACCGTCGATCACTAAAGTATGGCCTGCGTTATGACCACCTTGATAACGAACTACTAAAGATGCTTTATCTGTAAGGAGGTCAACTACCTTACCCTTACCTTCGTCACCCCATTGGGTGCCTAGTACAACAACGTTTTTACCCATTGCAAATTCACTTAGAGAAAATTAGGACGAGATTTTACCAGAAAACTAAAGCAATGTTCACCCCGTTTAGCTTATTTTTTCCTCGTGCGGGTAGTAAACATCAGTGTTTCGTTAATAATCACATAAATAACAGTCATTTATAAACTTAAAATTCAGATAACAAAAAGCCCTGCAATTGCAGGGCTTTCAAGTTTAACTAAAGCTATGATTACTGAGCTTTCGCGCCTTTCATGTATTGGAAGAAGTCGCTATCCGGTGATAACACCATCACGTCTTGCTTTCCTTTGAAAGTTTGTTTGTAAGCTTCTAAAGAGCGGACAAAGCTAAAGAACTCAGGGTCTTTATTGTAAGCACTAGCGTAAATCGCAGCAGCGTCAGCATCACCTTGACCACGAACAGAACGAGCATTACGTTCGGCGTCGGCAAGCATTACTGTTACGCGACGGTCAACGCCTGCACGAATTGTTTCTGCTTTTTCCTGACCTTCAGAGCGGTGCTCTTTAGCAACTGCAGTACGCTCAGCGCGCATACGTTGGTAAATAGAGCTACTCACCTCTTGTGGTAAGTTAATTTGCTTAACACGCACATCAAGTACTTCAATACCCAGCTCACTAGCACTTTCAGATGCTTGTACTAACGCTTCTTCCATCAGCTCGCTACGCTCACCAGATACAATTTCACGAATAGTACGCGTACCAAAGTTAGTACGTAGGCCATTATTTACTTTTTGCTTAAGCAATGTTTCAGCGTATTGCTTGTCACCACGTGCACGCAGGTAAAAAGAGCTAAAATCGTTTACGCGCCATTTTACAAACGAATCAACGATTAAGTCTTTTTTCTCGCTAGTTACAAAGCGATCTGGTGTGCCATCTAGTGTTTGAATACGTGCATCAATACGACGTACTTGGCTAAAAAATGGGACTTTTAAGTGTAAACCCGGGCCATAAACTACAGCTTCATCATCGCTGTCTTTTTGCACTTTACTAAATAAAAGTACAATCGCCTTTTGCCCTTCAGAAACGACGAACACCGACGAGAAAGACATCACAATGGCGGCTAATAGGATTACTAAACTAAAGTTTTTCATTGCTCTTATCTCCCGTCGTTAAAGCGATCATTGTTAAAGCGATCGTTACCACTATTAACAGTGCTGTTGCGTGACGTATTTACCTTGTTACGTAAATCGTTGATATCGCTAGAGCTAGGTAAAGCAATACGTGTTGATGAACCCTGTTTTTCCATGATTTTATCAAGTGGTAAGTACATCATGTTGTTGCCGCCTTTAACATCAACCAACACTTTAGAGCTATTACCTAGCACTTCTTGCATCGTGTCTATGTATAAACGCTCACGTGTTACTTCTTTAGCTGCTTGGTATTCTGGAAGTAATTTCTCAAAACGAGCCACTTCACCTTGCGCTTCTAAAGTAATACGTTCTTGGTAACCTTCAGCTTCTTGCGTCATACGAGTTACTTGACCACGCGCACGCGGTTCAATTTCACGGGCATACGCTTCTGCTTCACGAATAAAGCGTTGTTCATCCTCTTGGGCCGCAATTGCATCATCAAACGCATCTTTAACTTCCATTGGTGGACGAGAGTCCTTGAAGTTAACGTCAGTTACGATTAAACCTAAGTTATAAGGTTCGATGATTTGATTTAGCTCATCCCAAGTATTTTGACGTACAACTTCACGGCCGTTTGTCAGTACTTGGTCCATTTTTGAATGACCAACAACATAACGCAGCGCACTATCTAATGCTTCTTCAAGACTGCTGTCAGCGTTAGTGACACTAAACTTGTATAAGTAAGGGTCGATTACTCGATACTGTACTTCAAATTCAACGCTTACTACGTTTTCATCTTCGGTTAGCATAAAGCCTGATGCTGATAACGAGCGAACAGCTTCGATATCGACTGGAATAACCGTTTCAACAAAGGTCATTTTCCAACGCAAGCCAGGATCTGCAATTCGGTCAAACTTACCAAATTGAAGAACGACGCCGCGCTCAGCTTCTTTCACCGTATAAATACCGCTTAACGCCCATACAATTGCAGCGATAATAAGTACAAATGAAATACCGGCTCCGCCAAGTCCACCGCCGCTACCATTGCCGGATTTTTTACCGCCAAATAAGCCGTTAAACTTGTTACTGAATTTGCGGAACACCTCGTCTAAATCAGGTGGGCCTTGATCACGTCCGCCTTTGTTATTCCACGGATCTTTGTCATTGCCATTATTACCCGGTTCATTCCAGGCCATAGCTATACTCCATTGTTATCTAAATAAATTCGGAAATTGTGTTAAATCTAACAAATCTTCTGCGTTTCTTATACTAAAACCGACATTAATCTTGCAGTTTTTAATCTCAGCTAATAAAACTTTCAATTTCAGGGCCAAAATCTTTAATTAAACGGTTCCACTCAATCATAGGCAATCGTACATCAAGCAGCCAATTACCTTGTTCATCAAACCGCTCATTGTGTACTGCACTTAAATTAAATAGTGATGCTCTTAAACGCCCATATTGTGGTGCGAGTAATAACGTTTCATTAAGCATTTGCTTAGCGAGTAAATCGCTAATAGCTTCACTAAGTAATTCACAGCCTTCGCCAGTTTTTGCAGATAGCCATACCCTTATAGGTTGGCCCTCGTCATCACGATCAATACGTGGCGTTACCTCATCCAGCGCATCAATTTTGTTATAAACTAATAACTGCGGTACCTCGTCGGCTTCAATTTCTTTGAGGACTTCTTGTACCTGTTCAATATTTTCTTTTCGGCGAGGATCTGCTACATCTATCACATGCAGTTGTAAATCGGCTTCACGCGTCTCGGTCAGCGTTGCTTTAAATGCAGCCACCAAATCATGCGGTAAGTGTCGAATAAACCCTACAGTATCGGCTAAAATAACAGAACCAACATCACCAATATCGAGTTTACGCAGTGTTGGATCTAGTGTGGCGAATAGCTGATCGGCTGCATATACATCTGAATCGGTAATATAGTTAAACAGTGTTGATTTTCCGGCATTGGTATAGCCGACCAGCGACACTGTTGGAATTTCATTGCGCGTACGAGCACGTCGACCTTGTTCACGCTGTACAGCGACTTTAGCAAGTCGAGCACGAATATTTTTAATACGTGCACGCAATAAACGTCGATCGGTTTCTAGCTGCGTTTCACCCGGACCACGTAAGCCTATACCCCCTTTTTGACGCTCAAGGTGAGTCCAACCACGAATTAAACGTGTAGACATGTGGCGAAGCTGAGCCAGCTCTACTTGGAGTTTACCTTCATGAGTTCGGGCACGCTGAGCAAAAATATCAAGAATAAGTGTTGTTCTATCAAGTACCCGACATTGACAAACACGCTCTAAATTGCGTTCTTGAGACGGGCTCAACTGATGGTTAAAAATGACAACATCGGCATTGTGGATTTTGACAATTTCAGCTATTTCTTCTGCTTTGCCAGTACCGACAAATAGTTTGGGATGTGGTGCTTGACGGCTGCCTTGCACAACCGCCAAACTACTAACACCAGCAGAAGATACCAACATTTCTAATTCATGAAGATCTTCGCGATCCCCATCTTTAGGTAGGTCGATATGGACTAAAATTGCCTGTTCGCCAGATTCATAGCGGTCAAACAAGCATTACGCTCCTAATTTAAAAGTTTCCTGGTTCAGTTTCTTCAGTGTCTTCATTTCCCTGTACACCTTGGAAGTTGACTGCGCGTGCAGGTACAACTGTTGAAATTGCATGTTTATACACCATTTGATTAACAGTGTTTTCCAGTAAAATTACAAATTGGTCAAATGACTGAATTTTACCTTGTAATTTTATGCCATTTACCAAAAAAATTGATACTGGAATGCGCTCGCGGCGTAATGCATTTAAAAATGGGTCTTGTAACGATTGGCCTTTTGCCATGTTATTATTCCTTCGTTCTAGGTGTTATTATAATTAAGTGGCTGAACTAATTTAATAAAGCTAAATTTTGTCCAGCTACTACTAGCTTAGCGAACTTACTACACGATGCAAGTTTTCTTCATCACCGGTTGTTAACCACGTAACGTCAGGCCAACTTCTTAACCACGTTAATTGACGCTTAGCCAATTGACGAGTGGCAGCAATACCGCGAAAAACCATTTCATCATGGTCTATTTCACCCGCAAGGTAATCCCACATCTGTCTATAACCTACACAACGAATAGAAGGCATATTGGGATGTAAATCCTCACGTAGATATAGGGTCGAAACTTCTTTTTCAAACCCCTGTTCAATCATTATTTTAAACCTTTCTGCAATTCGCTGATGTAACTCTTTACGATCATCTGGAGCAATAGCAAATTGATGAAAAGTATAAGGTAAAGGTGGCTGTTTTTGCTTTTGCAATTCAGTCATTGTTTTACCTGTTATACGGTAAACCTCTAAAGCGCGATTAATTCGTTGTGAATCATTTTCACTCATCTTTTTCGCAGCTTGTGGATCTACTTTTAATAGCTCTTGATATAAATGTGGCCAACCGTACTGTTTCGCCTGTACTTCAAGCTCAGCTCTTATCTGCTCATCAGCCTCTGGTAGAGGGGATAATCCATCAATAAGGGCTTTAAAGTACATCATTGTACCTCCAACCAGTACAGGCACTTTACCTTGTTGATGAAATTTATCAATTTTTTCTATCGCATCACGTCTAAAATCAGCTACTGAATAGGTTTCGCTTGGGTCGAGTAAATCAATTAGGTGATGGGGTGCACGTGCTAGTTCGTCGGCATCCGGTTTAGCGGTACCAATATCCATACCTTTATAAACCAGTGCCGAATCAACGCTGATAATTTCAGTATTTAAATGCTCACACAGTGAAATTGCCAATGCTGTTTTACCAGCAGCGGTGGGGCCCATTAAAAATATGACCGGTAAATTACTCAACACGAATACCCTAATTAAATTGCGCTAGATAAGACTTTAGATCTATTTTAACTGCTTTTTCACGTAAACGTTCAATTGTTTGCGCATTATTTTGTAAGCGAGTTTGCTGTACTGCAAAGGCTTTACTGGCATAGAACCGTGTAGGTATTACATTTACCTGCCACGCTAGCCACTGATCAATGCTTTCTAACTGAACTTTACACCCATCAAGTAAGGCATCGACTGCGGCACTCACGTCAAGTAAGTACAAGCAAACAGGCAACTTCTTAACCATAACAAATTGTTTTTCAATTAAAAGTTCAAAGCCAAGCAAAGTAAACCATGATTGTTGCGTAGCCAGCAGTTCGATATCTTGTTTTGAGACATTGACCCGTACGGGTAATAACAATGCTTTGCCCTCAAGGCTGCCTTGCTCTTTAATTTGTGCAAGCCAATCATCCGCTAGCGCATATTTAAAGTGTGAACAATAAAGTTGGTTCTCATCATTAAACACACAAGCGCCCTGTTCAATGGTTATTATATCGACAGTACGAAGCGCTGTATCTGATACTTGGGTCTCATCTGATTGCACAAATGGTGCTGGATTATCAAAGTGATGTGCTTGCTGCTCACTCACACCTTGATAAAACGCATTTACGTCATGGTAATTTCGACTTTCAGCACCTTGTTGATTACCTGTACCTTGAGTTGCACCACTATAAGTTGTGCTATGCGCTGAAGATGACCGACTAGGCTGTAATGACGACTTCGGGTAATCAAACGGTTCACTACTGGTAGTAGTGTGTGCATTAAATGCAGCCACTGGTGGGCTATTATCATTAGCTTCACTGGAGCTTGAAAACTCAGCTTGCAGGGGCACAACAACTTGTTTTATCGCTTGCAAAATAAAGTCGTGTACTAAGCGCCCTTGATGAAAGCGCACCTCATGTTTAGCCGGATGTACGTTCACATCCACTTGACGTGGATCTATATCAATATAAATCACAAACCCGGGTAACTCTTGCTCACCGCTGACTTCTTCAAATGCTTGGCGAATAGCGTGCAAAATAAGTTTATCGCGCATCATACGATTATTTACATAGGTGTACTGTGTAGTGTTAGCCGAGCCAACTGGGAGCACCCAACCATGTAGTTGCAGCCCTGCTTCACCTGATTGAATATGCAGTCCCTGTTCTGCAAACGCTTTACCCGCCACTTGGGCAACTCGTGTAATCGCTTGAGCAGGTTCGGTTTTAGGACGATACTGACGCACCACTTTTTCGTTATGGGTTAACGTAATTGATACGTCAAAGCGACTCAGTGCAATCCGCTTTATAAGCTCATCAATATGGCTAAACTCAGTTTTTTCGGTACGTAAAAACTTACGCCGTGCTGGAGTATTAAAAAATAAATCTTTTACTTCAATTGTGGTACCGCTGGGATGTGCCACAGGCTTTACCTCTACGGCCATATCTCTGCCTTGTGCAAAGGCTTGCCAAGCGGCTTCTTGCTGTTCAGGCTTAGAGCTTAAGGTTAAGCGAGATACCGAGCTAATAGACGCGAGAGCTTCGCCTCTAAAGCCTAAAGAGCAAATATTTTCTAAGTCATCGAGCGACTTTAGTTTACTGGTAGCATGGCGAGAAAGCGCTAATGTGAGCTCCTCTTTTGCAATGCCTGAACCATTATCACGAATTCGAATCAGCTTATGACCACCGCGTTCAATATCTATTTGAATACGTGTCGCACCTGCATCTAGGCTATTTTCTACTAACTCTTTAACCACCGACGCGGGACGCTCAACAACTTCACCCGCCGCAATTTGGTTTGCCAAGCGCGCAGGTAATATTTCAATACTCATAAAAACCTTAAATGTTGTGCGCTTTTAAAATTAACTCTGAGGAATATCAAGTTCCTGGCCAATAAATAGCGTATTTGAACTGAGCTTATTAACCTGTTTTATTTTACTAATACTAACCCCATATCGCCCTGCCAGCATACTCAGTGACTCCCCCGGACGTACCTTGTGCTTTGTCGGGTATTGAGATTTTAATGACGCAAACAGTGAGTCGTCAGGCGGGTTGCGTAAATAATAATTTTTAATTGAGGTAAACATCGCTTTTGCCAAACGCTCTTGATGATTGGCGCTTTTTAGTAGTCGTTCTTCACGGGGATTAGAGATAAACCCAGTTTCAACCAAAATAGACGGAATATCTGGCGACTTCAATACTGCAAGGCTGGCATGTTGCGGTGCCTTTTTGTGCATTTTTGCTACTTTTTTTAATTCTTTTATCACTTCATCTGCAACACTTAGCCCTGTTTTCATGGAATGATCCATCGACATATCAAGCAAGGCTTGTGCTAAGTACTTTTCATTTGCAGCATCTTTAATTACATCGGCAGCACCGCCAAGTAACTCAGAGTGTTTTTCTTTATCCTCAATCCATTTACCAATTTCTGAATTGGCACGTCGCAGCGACAACACCCATACAGAAGCACCATTTGGCCCAGGGCTGGTAAACGCATCTGCATGAATAGAAACAAAAAAGTCTGCTTTTTTCTGACGTGCGCGGTTGGTACGTGTATTGAGTTTTACAAAGTAATCGCCACTGCGAACCATACGCGAAATCATGCCTCGCTCAGCATCAATCATCCGCTCTAAACGCTTGGCAATTTGCAGTGTAATGTCTTTTTCGTAAGTGCCTGACGGGCCAATGGATCCAGGGTCTTCACCGCCATGCCCTGCATCAATAGCAATTACAATATCGCGCTCTTGGCTTAATTGGCGTTTTTTAGCCGCCGTTTGCGCAGGGGTAATTGCACCTTTAGCTTGGCTTTTATCGTATAAATCGACCACCAATCTATTTTTATAAGGGCCTGTGGGAGCTAATGCAAATATAACCGGTTTAACTGGCCCATTTAATTCAAACACTAAACGCACGCTGTGTTTATTTTTAGGTTTCGAGTAACGTAACTTACTAACAATTTGGTGTTTTGGTGGCACACCTGGCAATGTTTTCAACTCATCAGTGTTTTCTAAATCAACCACTAAACGGCTTGGATTTTTTAGCATAAAGTAGCTGAAATCGGGTTTATCGTCGAGATCAAACACCACCCGGGTGCTATCAGGGGATGGCCAGACACGCACACTATTAATAGTGTTTTGCGCCCACAATGGCAAGCTCACTGTAAAAACCATGAGGTAAATAAAAAGTTTAACTAAACCACGACTCATTTTGATAATCACTGCCTTAACTATTTTATTATCTATTATTTAGTTTTTCGACAATTGCTACACCACGCTCACTCGCACTGTTAATAACAATTTTACGCTCATCACCTACATAACTTAGCGTAGCATTTAGATCGGGAACAGGAATAAATTCTCCGCCTTTTTCCGGCCACTCAACAATACAAGTTGCCGTTTCTGAAAAATAATCACGAATTCCCATAAATTCAAGCTCTTCTGGGTCACCTAATCGGTATAAGTCAAAATGATAGACATTGCCACGCACAAGCTCGTAAGGTTCAACAAGTGTATAAGTGGGACTTTTAACCTTACCTGTATGACCAAAACCTTGCACTATACCGCGAGTAAATGTCGTTTTACCGGCCCCCAAATCACCATGCAAATAAATAACTGCGCCCTGTTCTATTATGGCAGCTAATTTATTACCCATAGCAACAGTGGCATTTTCATCGACTAAATGAAAATCAAAACTACACGACATGATTACCTCAAAATTTACGAAAAGCGCATATTTGTTAATCATACCAGATTATTTATTTAAGGTGATACTGCCTCTTTTTTAAAGATAAAAAAACCGGCCTGAGCCGGTTTTTAATTAGCATAGACTTTACAGCCCTAATTTCTTCTCAAGGTAGTGGATATTTGTACCACCGTTTTTGAAGTTTTCATCTGCAAGAATGCGTTTATGCAATGGCGTATTCGTTTTAATACCGTCGATTACCAACTCATTCAATGCATTACGAGCGCGAGCAATAGCAACATCACGGTTTTCACCGTAAGTGATCAGCTTACCAATCATAGAATCGTAATGTGGCGGTACCGTGTAATCAGCATAAATATGGCTGTCCCAACGAATACCTAAACCACCAGCTGGATGAAAACGAGTAATCTTACCTGGTGATGGAATAAAGGTTTCAGGGTCTTCAGCATTAATACGACACTCAATAGCGTGGCCACGAATAACAACGTCGTCTTGAGTGAATGATAATGGCTGACCAGCGGCAATTTTTAGCTGCTCTTTGATTAAATCCACACCGGTAACCATTTCAGTCACTGGGTGTTCAACCTGAATACGGGTATTCATTTCAATGAAGTAAAACTCGCCGTTTTCGTATAAAAACTCAAACGTACCTGCACCACGATAACCAATTTCGATACACGCACGTGTACAACGCTCACCAATGAACTTACGTACTTCTGCAGTAATCCCTGGTGCTGGTGCTTCTTCAACTACTTTTTGGTGGCGACGTTGCATTGAACAATCACGCTCACCTAGATGAACCGCGTTACCTTGACCATCGGCCAATACTTGCACTTCAATGTGGCGTGGGTTTTCAAGGAATTTTTCCATGTAAACCATGCTGTTGCCAAAGAACTGCTTAGCTTCTTGCTGCGTAAGCGCAATCGAGTTGATTAACTCAGCCTCGTTGCGTACAACACGCATACCACGACCACCGCCGCCGCCAGCTGCTTTAATAATTACCGGGTAACCAATACGCTTAGCAATTTGCATGTTGCGTTCTTTATCATCCGATACCGGACCATCAGAACCTGGCACACATGGAACACCCGCTTTACGCATCGCTTCGATTGCCGATACTTTATCGCCCATTAGACGAATAGTATCGCCACGAGGACCGATAAATACAAAGCCACTTTGCTCAACTTGGTCTGCAAAGTCTGCATTTTCAGCAAGAAAACCATAACCTGGATGGATAGCGACCGCATCAGTAATTTCTGCTGCGGCAATAATGCGTGGAATGTCTAAGTAACTTTCAGTTGCTGCTGGTTTACCAATACAGATGGTTTCATCTGCTAGTAATACGTGCTTAAGATCGCGATCCGCCGTTGAATGCACAGCAACCGTTTTGATCCCAAGCTCTTTGCAGGCGCGCAATATACGAAGTGCAATTTCACCTCGGTTTGCAATGACTACTTTATCTAACATGAGAGTTGGCCTTTTACGTTGCGCTATTATTCAATGATGAATAAAGGTTGATCAAATTCTACTGGCTCGCCGTTTTCTACTAAGATAGCTTTTACTGTACCGGCTTTATCTGACTCAATTTGGTTCATCATTTTCATTGCTTCAACGATACATAGCGTGTCGCCAACTTTAACCTGAGAGCCCACTTCAACATATGCTGGTGCTTCTGGAGAAGCTGCTGCATAAAAAGAACCTACCATAGGTGATTTAACTTGATGACCTGTAGGGCCTGCAGGTGCTTCAGACTCTACGGCTGCAGGTGCTGATGGTGCAGCCGCGGCTGGAGCAGGTGCTGCTGGGGCGTATTGCTGAGGTGCGAATTGCGCATACGCAGGACCGGCACTCATGTTATTACGGTTAATACGTACTGATTCTTCACCTTCAGTGATTTCTAGTTCTGCAATACCTGATTCTTCTACTAATTCAATTAGTTTTTTGATCTTGCGAATATCCATAAACGGCCCGCCTATTAGTTTGTTAGTTTAAATTTAGTTTGAGTTTTGCAATCGGCTCACTGCTGCATTTAAAGCAGCGTGATAACCCATTGCACCTAATCCACAAATAACGCCTTGCGCCACATCAGAAAAATAAGAATGATGGCGAAACGTTTCACGTGCATGCACATTACTTAAGTGCACTTCAAAAAACGGAATATCAACGCTTAGCAATGCATCACGTAATGCGACGCTTGTGTGCGTAAATGCTGCAGGGTTAATTATTATGTAATCAACCGCTTGCCAAGCATCATGAATGCGTTCAATGAGCGCTTGTTCACTATTACTTTGAAAATGCGTTAACTCCACACCTAAACTATTAGCAGCGCTGTTTAACTCGCTCACAATATGCTCTAAAGAATGCGAACCGTACTTATCAGGTTCACGCTTTCCTAGCATGTTTAAATTTGGGCCATTTATAACTAAAATCTTTAATTTTGCAGCCATAATACGCGATATATCCTATAAGTAATGAGTTAAGCGGTTACCAACTAGTTTTTCTCTAAAAAGTAAGCAGAAAAAAGTAAGATAGCAACAATTTCTCACGTTAACCAACTATTATAGTGATTTCGAAGTAAATAGCAGCAAAATACTGGTCTAATCTCTATTTCGGGGACTATCTTAAGGGGAGAATAGTGGCACAACATTACCAATCATGTTGTGCCATAAAGAATGGTTATTCAGCGCTGGCACGCACTGCAGCTAGGTGCTTAGCAAAATCATCTGCATTTAAAAAGCCAGTTACACGTTGTGTACTTAACTCTTCACCTTGAGTATTGAAGAATAAAATACTCGGTAAACCAAACACTGAATATGCTTCCATTAGCTCAATTGTTTCATTATCGCTTTGGGTTAAGTCAATTTGAATCAGTTGATAATGACTAAACTCACTTTGCACTTGCGGGTCAGGAAATGTGTAATGCTCAAACTCTTTACACGCTACACACCAGTCAGCGTATAAGTCCACCATTACCATACGACCCTCACTATTTGCTTGTGAAACTGCTTGCTTCAACTCGGCTAAGTTAGCAACGTGCTTAAACTCATTGCTTTGCGTGGTTGTTTGCAAGCTCACGTTTTGTGTTGGCCAAAAATAATTTTTGGTTAAATTAAAGCCCGTAAGCACTAATAAAACAGCAATAACCCACAATAAGGTTTTTAATTTACCTTGTGCTTGGGCGCTTTGCCAATGATGAAAATAAAGCGCTGTGGCGATAGCTAATAGACCTGCTAATAGTAAAATTATCTCGATATCGATAATTCGCTCTAACAAAATAAGTGGCACAACTAACATAATAAAACCAAATAAGGTTTTAACTTGTTCCATCCATCCGCCAGCTTTCGGTAATAACTTACCTCCCGATGTACCAAGGAGTAACAACGGTAAACCCATTCCTAGGCTAAGTACATAAAGCGTTAGTCCACCCACTAAGTAATCGCCGCTTTGTGCCACAAATAATAATGCGGCTGATAAAGGCGCAGTGGTACAAGGTGATGCAATAAGCCCTGATAAAACCCCCATCAGGAATACCCCAATGTAGTTACCGCCTTTTTGGTTGTTACTCACTTGGGTTAGCTTGTTCATCATGCCGCTAGGTAACTTTATTTCGTACCAACCGAACATCGACATAGCCAACAACACAAACAATAAGCTAAAACTTATCAATACATATGGGTGCTGTAAGTAACCTTGTACTTGGCCGCCTAATGCAGCAACCACTAACCCCAATGCGGCATAGGTAACCGCCATACCTTGAATATAAACAAATGATAGGGCAAATGCTTTTTTGGTAGACAGGTTCTTTTGACCCGCAATTAAGCTAGATAAAATAGGAAACATCGGAAATACACAAGGTGTAAATGCCAAACCTACGCCCACAGCAAAAAATATAGCTAAATTAACCATTAAGCTTTGGCTGGCTAACTGCTCTGTAAAGGTGAGCTCTTTCTCGGGTGTTGCTGTAGTAACAGGTTTTTCTACAGGTTGGCTAAGTGCCGCAAATGCACTACTTGCTGCTGTATTTTCATTAGTATTAGTTTCACTTGCCAGTACACTTAATGGAATGCTGATGATTTCAGGTGGATAACACAGCCCTGCTTTTGCACAACCTTGATAACGCACCTTAACAACGCCATCTTCACTCACATTACTCAGCTTGCTGATAATACTGAGAGAATTAAAAAACACTTCAGTTTTACCAAAAAACTCATCTTCAATAACTTCACCAGAGCCCAACTCAGGCACGTCAATGCTGGCACCTTTGGCAATAATTTCTATTTTATCTTTATATAAATAATAGTCATCAGCGATATCCCAACCAACAAATAACGTGCTGCCTTGCTGGTCAAAATCAAATACAAACGCTTCATTGACCGGTAAAAATGTATGCTGAGTAGGTTTGAGAAAATCCTCAAGGGTATTTTGTGTTGCCCAAGCAGGCGCCATTAAAACGCCTAATAAAAAAAATAAAATAAAGCGCATTAATGAAGCACCTCATCCATCCAATTAAAGTAAGCCAAGTTACCCGTTGCCACATCAACAACTTGTATTTCTGGTACTTCGTAGCTGTGAAGATCTTTTAAGGTTAAAAATACATCGTTCATTTTGTCAGCCTTTGTTTTAATTAGCAGCTTTACTTCAGTTGCTTCAGCTACTTCACCTTCCCATATGTAAATAGAACTCATGGCCGGTAAAATATTTACACAAGCGGCTAGTTTCTTTTCTATTAGCGCCATAGCCAATAAACGGGCTTCATCGTTATCTTTGCAAGTGGTAAAAATAAGTTTAAATTGCGTTGTCATAGTGAACCTTTACTTGTTTACGGGGGTCTAGCCCCATAGTAGCTGATAGCGGGTGTAATGTGTAGACACGAACTCTGTCTACATTTTGGGTCTTTGCAGTAAATTGATTTAGACCCGCCACCTGCAACTTTACTTACATTAAAGTTTATTACTTACTCTTATTAGCTTGAAAATAGACCCGACAACCCTCACTTATATTTCATTAGCACATTAATAAGTGTCATTTTTTTAGAGAGTCTTATGTTTAGAATTTTATTTTTGCTGTTTATCATCATCCCAATTATTGAAATTGCCTTACTAATTCAGGTTAGTGACGTGATAGGTGGCTTCGCAACAATTGCTTTAGTGGTACTAACCGCGATTGTGGGTGCGAAAATGGTGAAACAGCAAGGAATGGGCGCACTACAAAACGTACAAGTGCAAATGGCACAAGGGCAAATGCCCGCTAAAGAGTTGTTTACCGGTATCTGCGTGATTATTGCTGGCGTACTTTTATTAACACCCGGCATTATGACGGATGTATTTGGCCTACTGCTTCTTACTCCAGCTATTCGTAACAAATTAGCCGCAGGGCTTGCCAGCCAAGCAACGGTGAGAATGAGCGCTAGTATGCACCAAACGGGTACTTCAGAGTTTTCACAACCTCATCAATCTATGCATCATGAACAAGATGAAAAACGCCCCAATACTATAGATGGTGAATACGAGCGAAAAGATTAAAAATTTATCATTTTTTCTCTTGGAATTTTTCACTCCACCCCCATTAATGAAAACAAATTAGATACACTTTTTTCTGTACTGTTCAGAAACTGTTAGGAGAACTAAAAACATGAACATTCGTCCTTTACAAGATCGCGTAATCATCAAGCGTCTAGAAGAAGAAACCAAGTCTGCTGGCGGTATTGTATTAACTGGCTCTGCAGCTGAAAAATCAACTCGTGGAGAAGTTGTTGCCGTAGGTAATGGTCGCGTTTTAGAAAATGGTGACGTTCGCGCGTTAGAAGTGAAAGCCGGTGACACTGTGTTATTTGGCTCATATGTTGAAAAAACTGAAAAGATCGAAGGTCAAGAATACCTGATCATGCGTGAAGATAATATTTTAGGCATTGTAGGCTAAACCTACTTTTCGTTTAACACACATTTTAAGAATTTAGAGGAAATTAAACATGGCAGCAAAAGAAGTACTGTTTGCAGGCGACGCACGTGCAAAAATGCTAACTGGCGTAAACATTTTAGCAAACGCAGTAAAAGTAACATTGGGCCCTAAAGGTCGCAACGTTGTACTAGACAAATCATTTGGCTCTCCAGTAATCACTAAAGATGGTGTTTCTGTAGCTAAAGAAATCGAACTTGAAGACAAGTTTGAAAACATGGGCGCACAAATGGTTAAAGAAGTAGCGTCTAAAGCCAATGATGCTGCTGGTGACGGTACCACTACCGCAACCGTGCTTGCTCAATCTATTGTTAACGAAGGTCTTAAAGCGGTTGCTGCGGGTATGAACCCAATGGATCTTAAGCGCGGTATTGATAAAGCAATCATTGCTGCAACAGCAGAACTTAAAGCTCTTTCTGTCCCATGTTCTGATACTAAAGCAATTGCACAAGTAGGTACTATTTCAGCTAACTCTGATAAAGAGATTGGTGAAATTATTGCTGATGCAATGGAAAAAGTAGGCCGTAATACTGGTGTTATCACGGTTGAAGAAGGTCAATCACTTGAAAACGAACTAGATGTTGTAGAAGGCATGCAGTTTGACCGTGGTTACTTATCTCCATACTTCATCAACAACGCTGAAAAAGGCGCAGTTGAACTAGATAACCCATTTATCTTACTTGTAGATAAAAAAATATCTAACATCCGTGAATTATTACCAACATTAGAAGCGGTTGCAAAAGCAAGCAAGCCTCTACTAATCATCGCAGAAGACCTTGAAGGTGAAGCGTTAGCGACACTAGTAGTGAATAACATGCGTGGTATTGTAAAAGTATCAGCGGTTAAAGCACCTGGCTTTGGCGATCGTCGTAAAGCAATGCTACAGGATATCGCGGTATTAACTGGCGGTACTGTAATTTCTGAAGAAATCGGCCTTGAACTTGAAAAAGCAACAGTTGAAGACTTAGGTACAGCTAAGCGCGTAGTAATCACTAAAGATGATACAACAATCATTGATGGTGCTGGTGAAGAAGACGGTATCAACGGTCGTGTTGCTCAAATCAAAGCACAAATTGAAGAAGCGACTTCAGACTACGATAAAGAAAAGCTACAAGAGCGCATGGCTAAGTTAGCTGGCGGTGTTGCTGTAATCAAAGTAGGTGCCGCTACTGAAATTGAAATGAAAGAGAAAAAAGACCGTGTTGAAGATGCATTACATGCAACTCGCGCAGCGGTTGAAGAAGGTGTAGTACCAGGTGGTGGTGTTGCATTAGTACGTGCTGCTAGCAAGCTAGTTGAGCTACTTGGCGACAATGAAGACCAAAACCACGGTATTAAAGTGGCACTTCGTGCGATGGAAGCACCACTTCGTCAAATCGTTACAAACGCAGGCGGTGAAGCATCAGTTGTTATTAACGCAGTTAAAGGCGGAGAAGGTAACTACGGTTACAATGCAGCCACTGGCGAATACAGCGACATGATTGAAATGGGCATCCTAGATCCAACGAAAGTAACGCGCTCTGCATTACAATTTGCAGGATCGATTGCTGGTCTAATGATCACTACAGAGGCTATGGTTGCTGAAATTCCTAAAGAAGAAGCAGCTGGTGCACCTGATATGGGCGGCATGGGTGGAATGGGCGGCATGATGTAATCATCCCCTAAACACTTAGCTCAAATAAAAACCCAGCTTCGGCTGGGTTTTTAGCAATAGAGATAAAATAAATTCACTAAACAACAATAAAATTAACTCAGTGTATTCCAATGCAACTGAGTTCCTGCAAGCTATACCAGAGTAAATTTTATTTAACATGATTAAGGATATTAAGTTGAATACAAAACCTGAAATTATCATTTCATCGCTGGATGCAGATAGGTTGTATGCACTGATGGAGTCGTTGCCTGCAAACAGCTTTGCGGGTGAAAAAGAACTTGAAGCAGAACTTGCACGAGCCAGCATAGTTGAGCCGCACGAAGTTCCCGCAACCGTGGTAACCATGAATTCAACTGTGAACTTTGTTGTTGAATCTACAGGCGAAGAGTTTACTTTAACGCTTGTTTACCCAAAAAATATTGATTCAATTGGCGACAAAATATCAATCTTAGCCCCTGTAGGTAGTGCATTACTTGGCCTTTCACAAGGAGATCAAATTGAATGGCCAAAGCCTGGCGGTGGATTAGTAACAGTAACCATCAAAGAAGTTACTTATCAGCCTGAAAGAGCTGGTGAGCTTCACAGATAGTAGCCAAAACAAGCAGCGAAGACATTAGCTAGCACAGCCAGTCACTGCTGCTTTTACTATTTATGATTGATCAGTGCTCTTACATGCGCAAATAAGTCACTGGCTAACATTCCTCTTTGCCCTGATTGTTCACAGGCTCTATCACCCGCCTTTGCATGTAACACAACGCCATAACATGCTGCCTCACTGGTATTTAATCCTTGAGCCATTAACGCCCCAATTATACCACTAAGCACATCACCACTTCCTCCTACAGCCAAACCAGGGTTACCATTTTCACATATCCAAGTATGCTCGGTATTATCGATTAGCGTACCTGCGCCCTTTAAAATAGAGGTCGCTGCGAAGTTGATCGCACATTGTCGAGCATAATAAAAACGATCAGACTCAACCTCAGAGGTAGTTAAGTTTAATAACCGTGCAGCCTCTGCAGGATGAGGCGTTAGCACGGTATTATTTAATTTATGAGAAGATGATTGCTTAGCTAATAAGTTTAAGGCGTCTGCATCAATAACAGTAGGGATATTGTTTTGCTGGCAATAACGGATTGCCTGATCAAAGGTTTTTTGGGCCCACTCATCTTGGCCTAAACCTGGACCGATAACTACACACGTTGACCATGCTAGGGCATCATCCAAGTGTTCACTAGTTACCATAAGCTCTGGTCGCCCGATGCTCACAGGTAAAACGGCATGTTCATGGGTATACACTTTTACCATTCCAGCACCAGACCTTAATCCACTTTCAGCACTTAATCTAATAGCTCCTGCAGAGCCGTGGTTTCCTCCTATACATAATAATTTTCCATGACTACCTTTATGGCTACTCACTGAGCGCTCAGGCAAAGGTTTAAAGCAGTCTATATTGATAATCTGAGCAGAAGGGGTGGCTAGTTTCATAAATTGCTCGCCAATACCTAACTCGTCGAAATACAACTGCCCGGCATGCTGCTTTCCTTTAGTCGTGGTGAGTCCTTGCTTTATCCCAACTAATGTCATTGTTTTGGTGGCCATAATGGCTGTTCCTTGAGGACAGCCTGTATCTGCATTAATACCTGACGGCACATCAATACTCAGTATTGGTTTAGTGCTTTCATTTACCGCTTTAATAATAGCAGCAACATTATCGCGTACCGTATTCTCAAGACCAGTACCGAGTAATGCATCAATTATCACATCACACTCATCGAGTGCATCAGCGCTAAAGTTACAAATTTCACCACCGGAATCAATCCATTGCTTTTGTGCTTTTGCTGCATCTCCGGATAAGGCTTTATTCGGATTAATCGCGCAAACAACTACATGCCGATCTGCTTGTTTGATTAACCGAGCTACCTCATAACCATCTCCAGCATTATTTCCATTACCTGTAATAACTAACGTTTGTTTTGCATTAAAGGTTTTCCAACAGCAAAAAACAGCCTCCGCGGCACGCTGCATCAGCGTGTAAAGGTCTGCGCCGGTAGCATGGACTGCTTGTTCTTCATACCCTTTTATTTGTTTTGACAAATAGGTCAATTGCTCGCACTTAGGTGGAGTTAGTAGTAATGACATAAACAGCTCAATTTAATAAGAATACTTAATTTCATTTTGGGCTTTATAAATTCTTTTTCAAGTAAAACATAGTTATGTAATCTATAAGGCTTTATTTAAGGAGCTATTAATTTTATATAACGAGAATAACCATACAAGAGAAGTTAATAGGAGGTCAGCGTAAAGCAGGGCTTATTTTACCTAAAGCCGGATGCTTTGCACTTCTCTTACATTTGGAGTCGGTGTGCTACTTCGAAGCGACAGCAAAGTAGTATGTCCTGGAATCGGCTCTGATCAATTATCTTCCTTTAGCCTAATACCTTTAACCTTTTACATTTGTTTTTCACTTTTCTACAGACGTAAAAAAGCCCGGCTCTTTCGAGTCGGGCTTTCTTGTATTTGGAGTGGGTGCGCTACGCAGAAGAATGTCTTAGTGCCCACAGCGATGGAGAGAGCCACATAACAAATGCTACGCTCTCATCCTCTGTCGTGTTCTTCGTGTTCTTTTATCCGTGGGTTTCGAGATATTCAACCCACGCTACGATGGTCAGGTTAACGCTGTGCAGCTGACGGCTGACGGCTGACGGCTGACGGCTAATATTTTCACTTTTCTGCAGACGTAAAAAAGCCCGACTCTTTCGAGTCGGGCTTTCTCTTATTTGGA
>NZ_PNDH01000038.1:0-3446 GCF_005887175.1 Pseudoalteromonas sp. S1612
ATTTGGAGCCTGGTAATGTCCTACTTTCACATAACAAATGCTACACTATCATCGGCGCTGTTTCGTTTCACTACTGAGTTCGGCATGGGGTCAGGTGGGTCCAAAACGCTATTGTCACCAAGCAAATTTGGGTGTCAGTCCGTATCGCTACGCACTAACTAAAATTTGGAATTTCTGATAATAAAATGTCTTCAGTAATCTACTTTAGTCTATTAACTTCTTCGCTTGTTTCACTATCACATAAAACGCGTTTGGCGTTGTATGGTTAAGCCTCACGGGTAATTAGTACAAGTTAGCTTAATGGCTCACACCACTTCCACATCTTGCCTATCAACGTTGTAGTCTTCAACGGCCCTTCAGAGACTTTAAAAGTCTAGTGAGAACTCATCTCGAGGCCTGCTTCGCGCTTAGATGCTTTCAGCGCTTATCAGTTCCGAACGTAGCTACCGGGCAATGCCATTGGCATGACAACCCGAACACCAGCGGTTCGTTCACTCCGGTCCTCTCGTACTAGGAGCAACCCCTCTCAATTCTCAAACGCCCACGGCAGATAGGGACCGAACTGTCTCACGACGTTCTAAACCCAGCTCGCGTACCACTTTAAATGGCGAACAGCCATACCCTTGGGACCGACTTCAGCCCCAGGATGTGATGAGCCGACATCGAGGTGCCAAACACCGCCGTCGATATGAACTCTTGGGCGGTATCAGCCTGTTATCCCCGGAGTACCTTTTATCCGTTGAGCGATGGCCCTTCCATTCAGAACCACCGGATCACTATGACCTACTTTCGTACCTGCTCGACGTGTCTGTCTCGCAGTTAAGCTGGCTTCTACCATTACACTAACCGTACGATGTCCGACCGTACTTAGCCAACCTTCGTGCTCCTCCGTTACTCTTTGGGAGGAGACCGCCCCAGTCAAACTACCCACCAGGCACTGTCCGTAACCCCGATTCAGGGGCCAACGTTAGAACATCAAAACTACAAGGGTGGTATTTCAAGGACGACTCCACAAAAACTAGCGTCTCTGCTTCTAAGTCTCCCACCTATCCTACACATGTAGGTTCAATGTTCAGTGCCAAGCTGTAGTAAAGGTTCACGGGGTCTTTCCGTCTAGCCGCGGGTACACAGCATCTTCACTGCGATTTCAATTTCACTGAGTCTCGGGTGGAGACAGCGTGGCCATGGTTACACCATTCGTGCAGGTCGGAACTTACCCGACAAGGAATTTCGCTACCTTAGGACCGTTATAGTTACGGCCGCCGTTTACCGGGGCTTCGATCAAGAGCTTCTCCGAAGATAACCCCATCAATTAACCTTCCGGCACCGGGCAGGTGTCACACCGTATACGTCATCTTGCGATTTTGCACAGTGCTGTGTTTTTAATAAACAGTCCCAGCCACCTGGTCACTGCGGCTCCAATCAGCTTAGAGAGCAAGTCTCATCACCAATCGGAGCGTACCTTCTCCCGAAGTTACGGTACGATTTTGCCTAGTTCCTTCACCCGAGTTCTCTCAAGCGCCTTAGTATTCTCTACCTGACCACCTGTGTCGGTTTGGGGTACGATTCGGTATAATCTGAAGCTTAGAGGCTTTTCCTGGAAGTATGGCATCAGCAACTTCATCACCGTGGTGACTCGTCTCGTGTCTCAGCCTAACAGCAACCCGGATTTACCTAAGTCACTAGCCTACACACTTTCACATGGACTACCATCGCCATGCTTGCTTAGCCTGCTCCGTCCCCCCATCGCAATTATACCAAGTACGGAAATATTAATCCGTTTCCCATCGACTACGCCTTTCGGCCTCGCCTTAGGGGTCGACTTACCCTACCCTGATTAACATGGGATAGGAACCCTTGGTCTTCCGGCGTGCGGGTTTTTCACCCGCATTATCGTTACTCATGTCAGCATTCGCACTTCTGATACGTCCAGCATACCTCCCGGTACACCTTCAACCGCTTACAGAACGCTCCCCTACCACTCAGAATAAATTCTGAATCCGCAGCTTCGGTGCATAGTTTAGCCCCGTTACATCTTCCGCGCAGACCGACTCGACCAGT
This sequence comes from Pseudoalteromonas sp. S1612, assembly GCF_005887175.1. GTDB lineage: Bacteria > Pseudomonadota > Gammaproteobacteria > Enterobacterales > Alteromonadaceae > Pseudoalteromonas > Pseudoalteromonas undina. Next base: position 2,062 of record NZ_PNDH01000038.1, read on the forward strand.
GAGCTATTACGCTTTCTTTAAAGGATGGCTGCTTCTAAGCCAACCTCCTGGCTGTCTGGGCCTTTCCACATCGTTTCCCACTTAACTATGACTTTGGGACCTTAGCTGGCGGTCTGGGTTGTTTCCCTCTTCACGACGGACGTTAGCACCCGCCGTGTGTCTCCCGGATATTACTTTACGGTATTCGGAGTTTGCAAAGGGTTGGTAAGTCGGGATGACCCCCTAGCCTTAACAGTGCTCTACCCCCGTAAGTATTCGTCCGAGGCTCTACCTAAATAGATTTCGGGGAGAACCAGCTATCTCCCGGTTTGATTAGCCTTTCACTCCTAACCACAGGTCATCCCCTAACTTTTCAACGTTAGTGGGTTCGGTCCTCCAATTGATGTTACTCAATCTTCAACCTGCCCATGGCTAGATCACCGGGTTTCGGGTCTATACCTTGCAACTATTCGCCCAGTTAAGACTCGGTTTCCCTACGGCTACCCTAATCGGTTAACCTCGCTACAAAATATAAGTCGCTGACCCATTATACAAAAGGTACGCAGTCACCCTCGAGGGGCTCCTACTGCTTGTACGTACACGGTTTCAGGTTCTATTTCACTCCCCTCACAGGGGTTCTTTTCGCCTTTCCCTCACGGTACTGGTTCACTATCGGTCAGTTGGGAGTATTTAGCCTTAGATGATGGTCCACCTATATTCAGTCAAAGTTTCACGTGCTCCGACCTACTCGATTTCACTTAAAATGCGTTTTCATGTACGGGACTATCACCCTGTATCGTGGCACTTTCCAGAGCCTTCCATTAACACATAATAAGCTTAAGGGCTGTTCCGATTTCGCTCGCCGCTACTATCGGAATCTCGGTTGATTTCTTTTCCTACGGGTACTTAGATGTTTCAGTTCTCCGCGTTCGCCTCGTTAACCTATGTATTCAGTTAACGATACCTGCAAGCAGGTGGGTTTCCCCATTCGGAAATCCTAGTCTCAAGTGCTTTTTACTAGCTTGACTAGGCTTATCGCAAGTTAATACGTCCTTCATCGCCTCCAACTGCCAAGGCATCCACCGTGTACGCTTAGTCACTTAACCATACAACCCAAACGGGTCTTTGTTTCGTGACAGTTTAACTTCGCCAGAAGTTAATATTGAATACTAAAGTAGATACCAATTAATCCGAGGATTAAATTGGCACTGAATGATACTGCTATCATTCTTTTTTACTTTTGAAAACTCTGTACAAATACAATGTATTCATACGAATTTTATTATCAGCTTTTCCAAATTTTTAAAGAGCATATTAATTAGTTAACCCAGAGGGTAAAACTAACTAACAATCATCTGTGTGGACACTACGAACAAATAAGTTCTAAATCGTATAAGGAGGTGATC
>NZ_PNDH01000039.1:0-18791 GCF_005887175.1 Pseudoalteromonas sp. S1612
AAACTGCGCTAATCGCCGATACTTACTATTGCCTGCGAGTGACCTCGTTGACAACGGGGTGCATAATAGTGATTTGACCGGGTTAGGTCAAACGTTTTTTTAAGAAAACAAATCAATTGCTCATTTTTAGTTCATAATGGTCAAATATTACGATACAGGGATAAAATTTAAACTCTTTTTTATAATTCGGGGGCTTATAATTTAAAAGCAACTTGGCGCTCAACCGCTTTTCTGCGAAAATAGTCGCCATATTAAAAAATGAGTAAGGTGAAGGTCTTTTTCTTTATCGGCATTTTAACCCCTATATATGCATTCGTTTTTTAAATGTATCGGTATCAAGTTAATTAACCTAATTAAAGGTCACCCATGACGGCAAACATCATTGATGGTAAAGCAGTAGCAAAACAAGTACGTAGCGCAGTGGCTGAACGAGTTTCAGAACGTGTTGCACAAAACCTTAGAGCCCCAGGATTAGCTGTGGTGCTTGTTGGACAAGACCCAGCAAGCCAAGTTTACGTTGGTTCAAAGCGTAAAGCCTGTGAAGAAGTTGGTTTTATTTCTAAATCATTTGATTTACCCGCAGACACAACAGAGCAAGCGCTATTAGCATTAATTGATGAATTGAATGTTGATGGCGAAGTTGACGGTATTTTAGTACAACTTCCTTTACCTGCAGGCCTAGATGCAGAAAAAATTCTTGAGCGTATTACCCCGCATAAAGATGTTGATGGCTTTCATCCTTATAATATTGGTCGTTTGGCGCAGCGAATGCCTGCCCTTCGCCCATGTACGCCAAAGGGTATTATCACCTTATTAGATTCAACTGGCGTGCGTTACAAAGGTATGCACGCAGTGGTTGTGGGCGCCTCTAATATTGTGGGCCGCCCTATGTCACTTGAATTATTGTTAGCTGGCTGTACGACTACTGTTTGCCATAAGTTCACGCAAGATTTAGAAACCCATGTTCGCCGTGCTGACTTACTGGTTGTTGCTGTAGGCAAACCAGAGTTTATTCCGGGTGATTGGATAAAAGAAGGCGCAATTGTTATTGATGTGGGTATTAACCGTTTAGACAACGGTAAGTTAGTGGGTGATGTTGAATACGCTGTTGCAGAACAAAAAGCTGACTTTATTACCCCTGTACCTGGTGGCGTAGGCCCAATGACTGTTGCCAGTCTAATTGAAAATACGTTAGAAGCGTGTGAGAAATATCACAGCTAATAAATAAAAAATATAGTAATGAAAAGCCCGCTTAATTGCGGGCTTTTTGTATCATCATTCTTCGTTTTATTAAGTCCAAGCCTTGTGGCAAAACCGAAAACACGATCATCAATAACATAATTGCATATTGCCAACTTGCATACTGCTCGTTAATTAATATTCCGGCACATAAAATACCGGCAATTGGGTTGGCTATAGTGCCAAAAGTAAACTCAACTACTGACATTCGCCCTAATAACCAAACATATAGGATGTAAGCCAGAGCAGTATTAGGGACCACTAGCCAAAATAACGCCAGCCATTGCGTGGTATTTATTGTTGCAGTTAAAAATTGATACTGCTGAGGGGCAAAATAAAAAGCTTGAACCATAGCCGCAATTGCTAGCAAACTACCACCAATGATTAGCTGCCACGTGAGTACCGTCCACCAGTGTACTTTAGCCGTTACTTTTTTTACCAGCGTACTGCCTATCACAATAGTTAATAACGCCCCTATCAGCGCTAAAACCCCCAAAACATTAAGTGCTACATGTTGTGGATCAAATAAGCGCCATGCTAAAACCACTAAAGCAAGCGCACAAAAACCTTGCACCAGCGCTGGCTGTTGTCGCTTTACAAGCCATGCATATAATAATGCAACCACAGGGACAGATACCATTCCCACGCCTGCGATAGCTGCTGGTAGGTTAATTGCCATTACAAAAATAAAGCTAAAAAATAACGCAATATTAATTGCGCCGATCAGAAAAATGCCTGGCCATTGTTTAGCCGTTGGCCAAGAAGGTTTAAACAGCAACAACAATAAACCGGCAGGAAGTGCGCGTATGGCACCTAATAAGATTGGTGGCCACTCTGGGGTTGCGTACTTAGTCACTGCATAAGTCGTTCCCCATAAAAAAGCAGGGATCATGGCAAGTAAAATATTCATTAATTTTCCATTTTTAAATTGATGGATGCGAGTTTAAAACCTCAACTATGATTGAGGTCAACAGTATCAATTTTATTAAAAACATAATCAATTTAATGCAATTGATATAACCAAAAAAGGGTTACCCTATGGTAACCCTTTTTTTGTGATCAGCGCGTTATGGCTAAATCTGCCAAGGTCGACAAACCCTATGCTTTACGCCACGTTGTTTTTCCCGCTGAATCTTCAAGTATTACACCCAGCGCATTTAAAGCATCGCGAGCTTCATCTGCTGCAGCCCAATTTTTACTGGCACGTGCGTCATTACGTTTGACTATCAGTGCCTCAATTTCAGCCACTTCATCGTCGTTTTGACCGCCTTGTAAAAATGCCTCTGGTGCTTGCTGAGCAATACCAAGTATTTCACCTAAGCTGCGTAGAACAAAGGCTAAATGTCCTGCTTTTTCGCTATTACTTTCTTTTACTCGGTTTAGCTCTTTAGCAACTTCAAATACAACCGGTAATGCTTCTGGCGAATTAAAGTCATCATTCATAGCTTTTCTAAACTTAGCTACATACTCATTACCCTCAAGCTCACATTCAACTGGCTCAACACCACGTAATGCCGTGTAAATACGCTCAAGTGATGAACGTGCTTGGTCTAAGTTTTCTTGCGAGTAATTAAGTTGACTGCGGTAATGGCCAGAAATTAAAAAGTAGCGAACCGACTCAGCATCGTATTGCTTTAATACTTCACGAACGGTAAAAAAGTTATCTAACGATTTAGACATCTTTTCTTTGTTCACTTGAACCATACCGGTGTGGATCCAAGTATTGACGTATTGACCGTTATTAGCACAGCATGATTGCGCAATTTCGTTTTCGTGGTGCGGAAACTGTAGGTCTGAACCACCACCATGAATATCAAAGTGCTCACCTAGGTGCTTTGAACTCATTGCTGAACATTCTATGTGCCAACCAGGGCGACCCTCTCCCCAAGGTGATGACCACGATGGCTCCCCTGCTTTAGCTTTTTTCCATAAAACAAAATCAAGAGGATCGTCTTTATCTTGTGCTACTTCCACACGTGAGCCCGATTGCAGCATAGTTAAATCTTGCTGCGAAAGTGCTCCGTATTGCTCAAAGGTTGATACATCAAATAAAACGTCGCCATCGGCTGCAACATAAGCATGGCCTTTGGCAATCAACCGTTCAACCATAGCAATAATTTCATCCATGTGACCTGTAACCGTTGGCTCTACATCAGGACGCAGCATGTTTAAGCTGTCAAAGTCTTCATGCATCGCTTTAGTCATACGCACGGTTAAGTCGTTAATCGCTTCACCGTTTTCATTTGCGCGCTTGATAATTTTATCATCAACATCGGTAATATTACGTACGTACTTTAAATCGTAACCTAAATGACGAAGATAGCGAACAATCACATCAAAACCCACAAATGTGCGTGCATGGCCAATGTGACAGTAATCATAAATGGTGATACCACACACATACATGTCGATTTTTCCATCGACCATAGGTTTAAATTGTTCTTTTTGGCGTGTCAGTGTGTTGTATATTTGTACCATTTAGTTGCTTTCCTTCACGATTAACAGAAAAGCTATGTTACCACTTGCTAAGCATGGGCTCTAGCGGTTTATAACAAACATAACATCTACTTTGTTAATCTGAGTCAACTACGATAAAATAGCACCAATATTTAAACCAGCTATAGGAAACCTCATGGTTGTTCTACACACAAACTTTGGTGATATCACCATTAAAATGCACGAAAGCGAAGCTCCAAATACAGTAAAAAACTTTTTAGAGTATGCAAACTCAGGTTTTTATAACGGCACTATTTTTCACCGTGTAATTGATGGTTTTATGGTTCAAGGCGGTGGTTTTGCATCGGGCATGGAACAAAAAGAAGTAAACGACCCAATTGAAAATGAAGCTAACAACGGCCTATCTAACAAAGTAGGTACTTTAGCAATGGCGCGTACGCCTGATCCACACTCAGCTACAGCGCAATTTTTCATTAACGTGAATAACAACGACTTTTTAAACCACAGCAGCGAAACGTCGCAAGGTTGGGGTTACTGTGTGTTTGCTGAAGTAGTAGAAGGCATGGACGTAGTAAATAAAATCAAAGGTGTTGCTACAGGTAGCAATGGTTTCCACCAAGATGTACCACTTGAAGATGTGGTAATTGAAAGTGTAACTGTAAGCTAAAACCCCCTTATTCTTCACAGAATACATAAAGCGGGTATTCACCCGCTTTTATTTAACTGGAACTACCATGACTCGCCAAACCTACTTTATTGCCGATTTACATTTGAGTGAAAATCGCCCTGATATTACAGCGGCATTTTTTAAGTTTTTACACTCCCATATTGCTCCTCAAAAAGTAGATGCGCTGTATATTTTAGGTGATTTTTTTGAAGTGTGGGTTGGTGACGATTATGTTAGCGAACTATCAGCAGCAGTTGCCAAACAATTAAAAGCAGTTAGTAACTCGGGTATCCCCATTTATTTTGTACACGGTAATCGCGATTTTATCATGCGTGAAAAATACGCCAATATGGCAGGAATGACTCTACTCGATGAGCAAACAGTGATCGACCTTTACGGCACTCCCACTGTAATTTTACATGGTGATGAAATGTGTACTCAGGATATTGAGTATCAAAAGTTTCGTCAAAAAAGTCGTGGTTGGTGGTGGCCCAAATTAATGCTTGCTATGCCATTATGGTATCGAAAGAAAATAGCCCGTGATGCACGTGAAAAAAGCAAACTTAGTCAAGCAGACAAATCTATAGAAATACTTGATGTAGTGCAAAGCGCTGTATTAGAGACCTTTGCTAAGCATAACGTGGCTAATATGATCCACGGCCATACTCACCGCCCTAATGTACATACCTATGAAGTTAATAACCAAACCCTAACTCGCACTGTGTTAGGCGATTGGTATACTCAAGGTTCATATTTAGTGGTTACCCCCGAGTTACAACAATTAATTTCAACGCCTTTATAACGCTCCTAACAATTAATTGTAATGAGTTTTTGTGGCAAGCTCTGGCAGTAAAATAACAAATTGTGTTTTGTAGTCTTCATTACCGCCTAGATCAGATTGCAACGAAATCTCCCCTTTTAAAACTTGAGTTACCCATTGATAAACCATATATAAACCTAAACCCGTGTTACCTTTACCTCTAGCTGTAGTATAAAAGGGTTCAAATATATCTGCCTTTATCTCAGCGTTAATACCTTTACCATTATCTGACACGCTCAGCCTCACCCTATTGTTAGTCGCTTGTTCAACTTTTATTTCAATTACGCCCTCCTGCTTTTCATCAAAAGCGTGATTTAGCGCATTGATCACTAAGTTTTCAACAACCTGAGAAATGATACCCGGCAAACTAACCACTTGTTTATTAAGTGAAAAAATAGTTTTCACTTTTATCGGCGAGCTTTTTAACCTAGAGTTTAATGTCAATAATAACTCTTGAATGATTTTTTCAATATCACATGCAATAAACTCATCATTATGGCGGTCAATCGCCATTTTTTTAAAGCTTTTCACCAACAGCGCTGTTTTATTTAAGTTAACTTTTGCCAGTGCTAAGTTCTCTCCAATGCGTGTAGTTGTGTCTTCTAAGGTTGATTTAGTTAGCCCTTGCTTCATGGCTTCATTTAATTTATTCAATGCCATATCGGCATTAGAAACCGAAATAACGGCTCCTCCAATCGGGGTATTCATCTCATGAGCAACACCAGCAACTAACAACCCGAGTGAAGATAATTTTTGCGCTTCAATTAACCCCTCTTGTAATTTTTGTTGTTGTTTAATCGTCTCGTCAAGCTCTCGATTGACAATGCCCAGCTCTACTTTTTCTATATGCAACTTATGCGACAGAGTTAATAACTGGTTTTGAAACCTATACTCACGATAAATAAAGCCAAAACTTACTAAGCAGAGTACGCTGCTGCATAAAAGAGCTAGCTTTAATGCGACTTTTTGCGCGCTTAATAGAAGTTCATCGGGGCTACTGATAAGAATAATTAACTCTTTATCGGTGTTACTGATCTTTTCTGTGTTTTCACGTAGCGAAAAAATAGAAAAACGTCGATATGTATAAAGGCTATTATTAAAAAAATGCGAACCATACTCGACTTTGCCATCAATAATTTGCTGCCAAAGCCGTGGCTCTTGAATGGCAAGCGTTTGCTCATTCTTACCATACATAAACCCCCACTCTAAGCCAGAATCTTTATTTAACAACCAAAAACCATCATGATTCAAAATGCTGATATGAGTACTTTCTTGGCTATAGCTTTTGATCTGATTAAATAGATAATCTAAGTTAAAATTGACCACCAATAGGCCATCTAAAAAGTAATTTTCTTCGCTAGTACGGTAGGTTACACGAATTGTTGGTTGGTGTGGTTTTATAATTTTGTTGCGTTCTATGTTTAAATCTATTTCTGTAGCAAAAATATCAGGCGCACTAATTTGCATCCCTTTTTGAAAGTAGTAACGGTTTTGCTTATTTTGCAACCCATCGGGCGCTACAATTTTGCCTGCCCCATTCACTACATTAATACGGTATTGCTCCTGACCTTGTGTATCAAGCCAGCGGATTTGCGAGATATTATTAGAGATAGCGGCGAAATTTAAAAAATAGTTATTTACCTCATCTCTGATTTGTTCTTGTTGAAGGGGTTTGCCTTGTTTATCACTTTTTAATGCGGGTCCCTGTGCCAGTATAAGCGTGAGCTTTTTGATACTGCTGAGCTCTCTGGAAAAATCACTACTTATAAGTACTAACTTTTCATCTTGTTTGGTTTTTATGGTGTTTATTTTTTCTTGATATACTTGTTCATAAATAAGCCAGCCAACAAATAAAGTAATAAATAAACTAAACAAAGACTTTATCAGCACACTTTTTTTTGAGCCGACCGGCAAGCTGTTAAGGCTATTCATTCGCACTCACTTCAAACTGTTTTAGCCACACTATTAAATCTTTAAAAAATAATGGCTTAGCAAAGTAGTAACCTTGAGCCGTTTCACACCCCTGCTGTTGTAACCACTGGGCCTCAAATTCATTCTCAACGCCTTCAGCAATCACCGAAAAGTCAAATTGCTTTGCCAAAGACAATATCATCTTAATCATGTATTGATTATTGTCATTAAACTCAAGGTCACTAACAAAGTAGCGATCTATTTTTATCGACGTAGACGGTATTTCATTAATGTGAGCCAAAGACGAATACCCTGTACCAAAGTCATCAATGCTGACTTTCATACCCAAAGCAATGAACCGCTCAAGCGCTTCTTTAATTAAACTATAGTTGCTTATAGCTTGTGTCTCTGTCACCTCTAGCTCAAGCATAGAAGGCAAAATACTGTATTCTTCAATTTTAGTTTTTATTTGTTCAAAGTAGCTTGGTTCAACTAAATCATAAGAGGATGCATTAAATGCAACGGGTAAGTTGCAGCCTTGCTCTTTAAGTTGATTAATAGTCTCTAGTATTTTCTCAAAAATTACATGGTCTAGTTCATTAATTAATCCGGCTGTTTCAGCTAATTCTATAAATTCGTCGGGGGGAACAAAACTACCATCGGCTCTTTGCCACCTAGCGAGCGCTTCGAAACCAGCTGGTTTCAAGGTTGATAAGCTGATTTTGGGTTGTAATGCCACCTCTAAACTTTTATTACCTATAGCCGTTCTAAGCTCAGCCATCAACTCATAGCGACGAGTAATCTGATCTGTTTTTTCCTCAGTATGCTGAATATACTTTGCTTGGTTTGCCACCGTATAGTTAAGACTAGACTCTGCTAAGCTAATCACTTTTTCAGGTGTTAAGTTTAAAGCAGCGCTTAACTTCAACTCTAATATACGCACATCAATATATTGCTTCACCTGTTCAATTTCGAACTTTTGCTTATTTTGAAAGTAACTAATTGCATCTGAGATATCAAAGTCAACGCTGACTAGCATGCCAAATGTTTTATTACTAATTAATGCTATGCGTGGTTCATACTTAGCAAAAGAATCAACTATACTTTGATGAACTAGCTTCATTAATTTATTACAAAAGTCATTCCCGAAAGTAAACGCTTTTTCATCAAACTGATAAATATCAAAAATGACTAATCGCGTTTTTAGCCGCTCATGGGCATTCATATTCTTTATTTCACGGGTTAGCCAGTTACGGTTTTGCAAATTAAGTGATACGTCGGTATAAGCAAGTTCAGTTAAGCGATTCAACAACGAAATATTAGCAAATCCCGTGCTAACATTTTCACTAAATACTTTAAGTAAATATTCATTTTGCTCATTGATTGGGTTATCAGATTTTACAATCGTTATGTAGTCAGTATCCTGACCTTGCAAAGTATGCGTTTCGAAAAAAAACACACTGTGATTTTTTGAGAATATATGACGACGCTCTTTGGTTGCTTGTTTAAAATCTTGCAGCATTTCTGCAGGCAGGTTAGGTTCCACAGGTTGCCCTTTAGTGCCACTAAAGCAACCATGTGTAGAAAGTATTAAACTTTCAGAGCCAGGGTTTGTATTACTCGAGCAGAAAATACCGCCGCCTTCGGTTATTTTTAAAATATTACTAATTTCTTTAAGCACAGCATAAGAAAAAGAGGCCATGTCATGCTTACCGTTAATACTTCTAGACGCGTCTAGTACCAACTGTAAACCTTGTTTGGCTGACTTGATTTGTGAAATATATTCCCAAGTGCGCATGTTACTATTAACAATTGATTGCAGCTTCTCGGCAGAAATATCTGATTTATTCCAGTATTCATCGATATCAAGTACTTTCATGATATCGCTCTCTGGCGCAAAACCAGGTTGGCCTGTTAACAGCACAATACGCATTTCTGCGTTACCAATAACCTCTCGAATAGTATTTACTAAACGCAGACCTGAGTCATCCTCCTCCATTACTACATCTATAAATATGAGTGCGATGTCTGGATGCATACTCAGCGCAAGAGCAGCCTCAGGCACAGAATTTGCTGTTAAAAGCTCGTATTTATAACCATCCTTGGCTTTTAATTCTTTTAAGCTATTAACTAACGCGTTCTGATAATCAAGGTCATCCTCAACGGTTAATATTTTCCATGCTTTCAGCTCTGTATCTGCTTGTTCTTCTTCAGCTGCAAATACAAATAATCCCTCTTTATCTTGCATATCTTCTCACCCAATAATAAATAAGGTATGACCTTGTTATTAAAATGAATTACAAAGCAATAAGTTAAATAATTTAAATAGTTATTCTAATATTAGGTGAGGGTATTGGATGTGTCTAATTTAAAAAGAATTTAATTAAAAGTAGCTGCTACAACAGTTTGCTGTTTAACTGGTAGCAGCTTCATGTGTAAATTATGCGGGTTGTTGGCAAGCAGTAATAGGTACGCCGCTATGAAATTTGAAGTCTTCATCGTCTGATGTAATTAGATGCGCTTCTATTTCAGCAAATTCTTTTACCCGCTCGGTAATATCAAAATCAGCAATTTCTTGAGCAAGGGTTAAGTAATCTTGATAATGGCGAGCCTCTGAGCGAAGCAGTGAAATATAAAAGTCCCCTAAGCGTTTATCTACATGCGGGGCAAGCGCAGCAAAACGTTCACATGAGCGCGCTTCTATGTACGCACCTACTATAAGTTTATCAACTAAGGCGTTGGGTTCAAACGTTTTAACATTACGCAGCATACCCTTAGCGTAACGACATGGGGTTATACTTTTATATTCAACACCGTATTCATCCATAATTTCTAGCACCTGATAAAAGTGATGCAACTCTTCTTTTATTAGCATGACCATTTTATCAATTAAGTCTTGTCCATAAGGTGAGTTAGATTTAGGAATAATAGACTTTGTCAGTTTATTTTTAGCCGCTAAATCACGCCAGTTCCCCTCACGTTTATAAATAAGCGTTTCAAACGGTTTTAGCCACTCAAGCAGTGCATCACTGCTGTCTTTATCTACCGCATACTTACGGATTAAAAACATCGCACTTTGTGCCGCTTTTAGCTCACAAATTAAATGATCAATTAATATGATGGGTAAATTTTCTTTTTTGGTCGCCTGTTCAACCCACTCATCGGGGGTACTGCATAATAAAAAGTTGTTAATTGGCTCTAAAAGCTGGCTATGTGGCACGCTGACTACTCATTGCTATAAATTGCGATTATGTATTTTAACACGAAATAATGCCCTGAATAAAATAAACACACGCCCTTATTACAAGCATGTGGATAACTTGACTTTGCTTAGTTACTGAACCATAACTAAATGGACTGTATAAAAAACAAACCAACTATAACCAAACAGTAATATATCCTTTTATGGAGAGCACGCAATGATACTAAATCACCTATGGGGCTTATACGCCCACCCACTCGAAGAGTGGCAAACAATTGATAACCGTCACGAAAGCTTAACCTACAGCTTATCGCACATTTTGCTTATCGCTTTATTCCCCTCAGCAATGGGATATTACTCATCGGTTTACTTAGGCTGGAGTATAGGCACAGGTAACCCAGTATTTTTAACCCATGAAAGCGCACTAATGATTGGCGCGGCTATGTATGTTGCTTTAATTGGCGGTGTATTTGCACTGGCCTACTTAGCGCATTGGATGGCGGTTACTTTTGGTGCTAAACCGACCTTTACCCAAACAATTGAGCTGGCAGCGTATACCGCAACACCGGTGTTTATGTCGGCATTGGCTGCCTTTTGGCCTGAGTTGTGGTTTGTGGTGTGCGTTGGGTTAGTCGCACTCGCTTACTCAGTTTATTTACTGTATACCGGCGTCCCTATTTTGATGCACATTCCGCAGGAGCGCGGCTTTATTTATGCAAGCTCTGTTGTAACCTGTGGATTAATTCTACTTGTTATTATTTTAGCGCTTACCGCCATGCTATGGACCAACGGTATAATCAGCCCTATGTTTACCTAAAAATTGAAAAACAAAAAAGGAGCGATTAAGCTCCTTTTTTTGTAACGCCGATAATGCTATCAGGCAGTATTATCACGGTTAATCAGATTCGTTTTCATCTTGGTTATGTATCTCTAAACCAGACGACATCGCGTTTTCGCGGGTGCTTTTAGCAGAATCGTTACGTAGCTTATCAATACGATTTAGGTAGTCTTGATCAACGTCGCCAGTAATGTATTGTCCATCAAACACTGACGTTTCAAACTTAGTGATTTCAGGGTTTTCTTGGCTAACTGCGGCAATCAAATCACTTAATGATTGAAAGATTAAACCATCAGAGCTAATGCTTTGGTTAATATCTTCTACTTCACGGCCATGTGCAATTAGTTCAGCCGCCGATGGCATATCTATACCGTATACATTTGGAAAGCGTATTTCCGGTGCAGCTGACGCAAAGTAAACATTTTTAGCTCCAGACTCGCGTGCCATTTCAACAATTTGTGCTGAAGTAGTACCACGTACAATTGAATCATCAACAAGTAGGACATTTTTACCTTTAAACTCACGGTCAATTGCATTGAGTTTTTGACGTACCGATTTTTTACGTAGCTCTTGGCCTGGCATAATAAACGTACGGCCAATATAGCGGTTTTTAACAAAGCCTTGGCGGTAAGGTAAATCAAGTACCCGTGCCATTTCTAAAGCGATATCACATGAAGTTTCTGGGATAGGAATAACGACATCAATGTCTTTATCTGCCCACTCACGTGCTACTTTCTCGCCTAGTTTTGTTCCCATATTTACACGTGCAGCATAAACCGACATACGATCAATGGTTGAATCCGGGCGCGCAAAATAAACAAATTCAAAAATGCATGGTGAGTAAGACACTTTATCTGCACAGGTAAAAGAATGAAACTCGCCTTTTTCAGTCACGTAAATAGCTTCGCCTGGGGCAACGTCACGAATAAACTCAAAGCCATCTGGCTTTAACGCCACACTTTCTGATGCAAACATATATTCAGTACCGGCAGCAGATTCACGTTTACCAAATACTAAAGGACGGATACCATTTGGATCGCGAAACGCCACAATACCATGACCGATAATCATGGCTATAGTTGCATAACCACCCGTCACTTTATTGTTAACTTCAGTAACCGCTGTAAAAATATCTTCAGGGTCTAATTTTAGTTTGTCTGGCTTACTTAGCTCATGTGCCATGATGTTAAGCAAAATCTCAGAATCAGAGGTAGTATTAACATGGCGACGAGCCTCTGAAAATAACTGCTCTTTTAACGACTCTGCATTGGTTAAGTTACCATTATGGGCAAGTGCTATACCAAAAGGAGAGTTCACGTAAAACGGCTGAGCCTCTGACGAGCTTGAAGAACCCGCTGTTGGGTAGCGCACATGGCCAATGCCAATGTTGCCTTGCAAACGTTTCATATGACGAGTGTGAAATACATCTTTCACTAGGCCATTTGCTTTGCGCAAGCTAAATGTATTGTTCTCAATAGTTATGATACCCGCAGCATCTTGGCCACGGTGTTGCAAAACGGTTAAGCCATCATAAATCGCCTGATTAACTGGCGATGTTCCGACTATTCCAACGATACCACACATGTAATTTATCCTCGCCGATTAACGGTTTACTGAATTTAAAAAGCTCGAGTTGTTTTCTAGGTACGAAAAGAACCATTCAACTACAAAGCCAAATTCTGGAATCAAAATAGAGTTGCCCCACCAATGCGTATTTGGCGCACCAGTAAAAGCATCAAGAAAGAAGAGTAACGCGCTCACGACCAACACGCCTCGAAGAGCACCAAACACCACACCAAAAACACGGTCTGTGCCGGATAATCCGGTTCGCTGTACAAGCTCACCTAAAATATAGTTTAGTAAACCGCCTAACAATAGCGTCGCAAAGAATAATATGGCAATGGCCGCTGCATTTCTTAAAAGGGGTTCAGAAATGGATGTTAGGAAGGAAGCTAAATATTGATAAAATAAGCTGGAGATGATGAAAGCCCCTGCCCATACCGCTAATGACATAGCTTCTTTAACAAAGCCGCGTATTAAACCGATGATGGTAGAGAGTGCAATAATGCCAATAATGGCGTAATCAACCCAGATCATAAGAACCAATTAGTCGCTAATTTTGGGCGCATTCTATACCTAAACCTCCCAGTGATGCAAGTTTAAGCGTGAGATTGCAGGTGAGTAAAAACATGCAGTTTTTAGATAAAAAATAGTGTGAAATATACAGGCTAAAAGTAGGTGGAGATCTAGCCTTAACTTATGGAGTATAAGTTAGGTAAATGTGCAATATTAAGTTATAAGCACACTCACCTATTAGCGACTAAGTTATTTTGCCACTTCAAATTGAGTAACTTTACCGTTTAGTTTAGTTAGTTCTTTCAGCGCGGGAAGCTGAGACTGCAGCTCTTGTTTACTTAATGACGGCCCTACAAATACTTTAGTTAACGTACCATTTGGCGTTTTAATTGGCCTAGTAAAGCTTTTAAAACCTTTCGTTTTTAGCTTTGCTTGCAACGCTTTTACATTTGCCGCATGAGAAAAACTACCAAGCTGAATGACATACGCCATACTTGTTAAGTTTTCATTGGTATTACGCGTAGCGTTATTTTGCTCGGTAGTGACTGTGCCTTGCTTTGTATCGGCTATGACCGCTTCAACCATTGCTGGCTGTGCAGTAACGTCAGTTTCAGCTGAGCTGTTTTGTTGCTCAAATGCAGCATCATCAGGCTGAATATTTTCAATTTCATCCTCTTTTAATGGTTCTGCATTTGCCACTTGCTGATCAATTGATTCTTGTAAATCAATGGTCTTGAACTCAGAGCGTTCTGGAATCGCTTTAAAGCCTTCTTTATAGTGCACTTTTTCACCATCGAGTATATTGGGAATAAACACAATTGCTGCGATCACCACAATACTTGTTCCGACTAAGCGATTAATAAAACCTGAGTTCACCGACATCCTCTCTATTTTTTAAAGTAATGAATAGCGCCAGCCACGGTAAAAAATGAGCCAAATACAATCAATAGTGTATTACTTGGCTGGCTTGGCAAAATAGCATCCAATGCTACCTCTACGTTGCTATAACCCTGTTTAAAATGACTATTGGGTATACTTGAAAGCGCCTGTTGAAGATGAGCTGCACTATCCCCTCGCGGGCCACCTAAGCTAGCCAACGACCATTCATCGACTACATCAGCCACTTCTTTAAGCACACCGACTTTATCTTTATCAGCAAGCATAGCGGCTAATGCATGAATTTTAAAGCCTTTATCTTTATAGCTTGCTAACTTAGTTGCTAAATAACGTGCCGATTCAGGGTTATGTGCCACATCGGTGTACACTAATGGCGACTCACTTAATTGTTGAAAGCGCCCTTCTACCACTAAGTTGGCTATGCACTGAGTTATCACTTCATCACTTGGTAATAAATCTAGCACCGACAATGTCGTTAACGCAGTGGCCACATTTTGACACGGGATGGCCGGTTTAGGTAACTCGAGATTATGTGCTTTAAATTGCCAACTAAAACTTTGCTCATGCTCTTTAAAAATAAAGTCGCTGCCCGATAGCACCATATTAGCGTTAATTTCTTTGCCATAATCGGTCATTGTATGCGGGATATTTAAATCCCCAATAATTGCCGGGGTACTCTCTCTAAAAATTCCCGCCTTGTCATAAGCCACCAGCTCACGGGTATCACCTAAATATTCTTTATGATCTAAATCGATGGTGGTGATCACACTAGCAAATGGGGTAACAATATTGGTCGCGTCAAAACGCCCGCCCAAACCGACCTCTAACAACACGTAGTCAACTTCTAAGCGTTTAAATATAGCCAACGCGCCTAAGGTACCATATTCAAAATAGGTTAATGGTGTGTCACCACGCCCTTGCTCTAGTAAATTAAACGCATCGACATGGTATTGATCGTCAAGCTCAGCCCCATTAACGCGTACACGTTCGTTATAGCGAACTAAATGAGGTGAAGCATAGGTGCCAACACAATAACCCTGGGCTAATAATAATGACTCTAAACAACGTGCTGTTGTTCCTTTGCCATTGGTGCCTGCAATAAGAATGATTTTACTTGAGGAAGTTAAAAGCTCTATGTTGTTAGCAACACGAGCAACGCGCTCTAAGCCCATTTCTATATTAGCAGGGTGAACACTCTCTAAATAACAAAGCCAATCATCAAGGCTTGATGATTGGCTAGGAATTGTTTTTGTCATAGCATGTAATCAGTAAAGCTGAAATTTACGCTACTCTATGCTCTTGTTCCGTAGAAGGCAAGTTCATAAACTTTGCTAAGATACGTGCTAGCGTATCGCGCATTTCTCGACGGTCAATAATCATGTCGATTGCGCCGTGCTCTAATAAAAACTCACTGCGTTGGAAACCCTCAGGCAGTGTTTCACGCACGGTTTGTTCAATAACACGCGGACCTGCAAAACCAATCAAAGCTTTAGGCTCTGCAACATTAATATCACCAAGCATTGCCAATGATGCTGATACACCACCCATTGTTGGGTCAGTCATTACCGAGATGAACGGTAGGCCTTTTTCGGTCATTTTAGCAAGTGCAGCACTGGTTTTAGCCATTTGCATAAGTGACATTAGCGCCTCTTGCATACGTGCACCGCCCGATGCAGAAAAACAAATCAGCGGCATATTATGCTCTAAACATTGGTCAACCGCGTCAACAAAGCGAGCGCCTACAACCGATGCCATTGAGCCACCCATAAATGAGAATTCAAATGCAACTGCAGCAACAGGAATACCTTTTAAGTTCCCTTTCATTGCAACCAGTGCGTCTTTTTCACCGCTTGACTTTTGAGCTGCATTAATACGATCTGAGTATTTTTTAGAGTCTCTAAATTTAAGCATATCTTTAGGTTCGTGTTGAGCGCCTAATTCATGACGGTCACCGTCATCTAAAAATTGTTCAAGACGCTTACGACCACTAACACGCATATGATGGTCGCACTTAGGGCATACATTTAGTGATTTTTCTAATTCTGCTTTATATAAAATTGAATCACATGACGTACATTTAGCCCATACACCTTCTGGAATTTCTTTACGACCTGAAGATTTAGTCGTTTTTGGTAAGATTTTTTCTAGCCAACTCATTTGCAACTCTCTTAATGCTGTTCTGTGTCGCGAGTCTACATGTTAACCATGCAAACAAATTTTTCCAATTAAAACATGAATTACGCTATCACGGTATAAAAAACTGGTCTTAGTAGTTAGCCCTACGAATAATAGCGTATAAAAATCATCACCTGATTACCTTTTAAATATCGGTATCGGCTAAAAACAAAGGCCCCAACGGCGTTCTAGGAATATTAAAGTGTTCTGGGTAATCAACATCTACTAAATATAAACCCGCCGCTTTTGCTGTGGCGCTCGCTTTGGCCCGCTCTTTAACATCTAACAGCTCTTTTAACCAAATTGGTTCATGTTTATGTAAACCGATATCCATTAAACACCCGGTAATATTACGTACCATATGGTGTAAAAACGCATTGGCTTTAATGTCAATAATGACATAAGCACCTTGGCGCTGTACCGATAAATGATGAATCGTTCGCGTTGCCGTATTAGCTTGGCAGTGAAGCGCTCTAAACGATGTGAAATCGTGCTCACCTAATAAATATTGGCAAGCCTGCTGCATTTTCACTTCATCTAAAGGATGATGAAAGTGGGTAACACCTTCATTTAATACCGCACCACGAAACGCATAATTATAAATCACATAACGATAACGACGAGCAGTGGCACTAAAGCGAGCATGAAAGTCTTCAACCACAGGCTGGGCAAAACGAATAGCAATGTCTTTTGGTAATAAGGTATTCATGCCTAATGTAAAGGCCACCATTTCACGCTCAGCATGGGTATCAAAATGCACAACTTGACCAGTGCCATGAACACCGGCATCGGTGCGCCCTGCACATACAATTTCAACCGGATGATTACAAATGCGCGACAACGCTTTTTCTACTTCTTGTTGTACGCTATTTACATGAGATTGACGCTGCCAACCACTGTAACGCGCGCCGTTGTATTCTACTCCAAGTGCTACTCGCATAATTACTGCTTTACCTACTGTGCTAATCGACGCTGCATTTTATGCTATATGGCGTTCCAATAAAAGCAGCGAACTAAGGTTCCTAACTATGCGATACAAAAAACCCGTTATTAGTGTTAGCCAATAACGGGTTTTACAGCTTAGATATCCTTTTCAGGATTAGCTATTGTTAGTTTTTCAGCTTAGCTTTTAGATTTTGTGCTTCTTCTTGCACATCGTCTGGGCCATTATTAATAATCTCATCTAAAATTTTAACTGCCGAGTCAGCATCATCTATCTCTATATATGCGTGAGCAAGATCAAGCTTTGCCAAGTAACCACCACTTTGAGTATCAACATCCATAGGGTTATCACCAGCAAGTAATGAATCGTAGTCACCCAAACCAACATCCATATCGACGTCGGTGTAAGGTTCGTGATCTATATCCGCATCATCACTTTGCTCTAGTAATGCATCAATATCAACAAAGTCATCTTGGTCTAATGGCTCAGTAACCTCAGGTTGCTCAATGGGCTCTTGCAACGATGGTGCTTTATCATCAGCTAAATCTTCGTTAAGTAAGCTATTAAAATCAACATCGAATTCACTGCTATCGCTTAAATCAACATCATCAGGTTCAGCCAACTCATTCAGTAATGAATCAAAATCTGTTTGTGTTAAATCAGCCATGAACTCATCATCTAGTTCATCATCTGAAATCATTTCTGATTCTGATGGTACTGACGTTTGCGTTAAATCAGCTTCACGATCAGCATTTGTTTGCTGATCGGTAAATTCAGCTGACTCTGTTAACGCATCAAGTTGATCATCGTCAAAATCATCATTAGAGCTAACAGCTTGCTCATCTGCAGCTTGTTCAGTCAGATCTGCAGACTCTGAAATATCATTATCTAAAGCTTGCTCTATATCTAACTCTGAAAACTCATTGTTAAGTAACAGCTCATCATCAAAATCATCTTCTAGGCTATCGAGATCGTTACCTGCTGATAGAGCATTAGCGAGATCTTGCTCTGCTTGGCTGGGTGACATGCCTGTGGCATCACCATCTAAATTATCACCTTGTAGCTCTTGTGGTGTTAAAGATTGTTGTTCCTCATCAGATAAAGGCAGTTCATCATCCAGCTCTAACTCAGGATACTCCTCAAGTTCTTCACTTGGGGTGATTATTTCAGGCTCATATAGCTCATCGTCTTCTGTCGATAAATCGTTGCTTTGGATATCGCCAGCAAGCGGGTCATCGCCTAAATCAATTTCCTCTTCATCAAGATCATCGTCTAAGTCATCCATTGACCAATCAGGTACTTGTTCATCCTCATCGCCTGTTTGCTCAAGCTCACTTAAAAGATCATCGACACTTTTGAAGTTTTCATCGTTGTATTCGTCAAGCGCATCTTCTGGGTCGAGTAAAGTAGAAGACGTATCGGTAAAATCATCTTCTGATCCAACATCAGGCTCGGCTTCAAGCTCAGGCTCGACTTCAAGCTCAGGCTCGACTTCAAGTTCAGGCTCTGCTTCAAGCTCAGGCTCTCCATCAAGGTCCTGATCGGCTGGAGGGTAGGTGTGTCGAT
>NZ_PNDH01000004.1:0-32543 GCF_005887175.1 Pseudoalteromonas sp. S1612
TCTTCATCAACTAAGCTGTCGATATCTGGCTCTTCGCTTTGATCTTCAGTAGCTGGTTGCTCAGCATCGAGTAAACTGTCTATATCAAACTCGCCATCATCAGCTTGTGCTGTTACATCATCTGCTTGTTCATTATTCTCATCAAGCAAGTCGTCAATGTTAAAGTCTTCGCCCTCTTCAGCAAGTTCTTCACTAAGTGCTGCCATATCATCATTCGATTCACCTTTAGGTTCATCTGGCAGAGCATCGTCGTCTTCTTCGTCAAACAGGCTATCTAAGTCATCTGAACTTAAAATATCATCCGATTCGTCAAGATTAATTGTATCGCCCGTGTCATCTTCATCTGAGCTATCAAAGTCTTGTTGCATGAAAACATCAAGTTCATCGTCTTCGGTATTTTCGTCTTCAAAAACAACATCATCACTGAGTAGGCTTTCTAACTCATCTTGATCTAGAAGACTGTCGTCGTCGAGATCATCGTTTAAATCAACATCATCATCGAGTAACACGTCATCCATGTTATCGTCTAGTTGCACACTTATATCATCAAGTGGATCGGGGGCTGGCGCTTCATCAAGAGTGGGCTCTGGCACTTCATCTATCGGATCAGTAAAAGCAGGTGCTTGTGGAATAAACTCATCATCGTCACTTTCAGGCTCTTGATTATTACTTCGCTTACGCAACCACATAACAACGGCAAAAATGATCAATAAAGCCGGAATGGTCATTAATAAAATCAGCACTAAAGGATTCGAAAGTAGCGCGGCAAAGCTAAATTCACTCTCTTGCTCTACCTCTTTTAATTTTTGCTGCGCAATAATCTCATTTTGCTTAAGGATTAATTCTTTTAACTGTTGCTGTATTTCACTGTCTTGACCAAGCTGTAAGCGAACGTTTTCTAACTCGTTTGAAATACCTGTAAGCTGTTTTTTTAGGTTGTTGTTTTCAACTAAGATCTCTTCTACGTTGCTAACTGAACTTTTAAACTGCTGCTGAAGCTCAACTAATTTATTACCTTGGTCTGTTTTTATCGCTTTTAATTCTTGTTGTAACTCTTTTTTAGCTTCATCAACATCAGCTTTGCGAGCTTGCGTGACTTGTGTTTGTGCTGAATTAATTTCTGCTTGAGTAAGCGTACCATTTTTCTTTTTTTCCCACAGGTCATCATCTTGCTCAGAGCGTTGCTTAGCTAATTGCGGGTTTACTCGTCTAATTTCTGCCAAAGTAGGTATCTTTAAGTAAGAACCGCTTCGCATATGATTTAAATTTTGTTCTAAAAATGAGTTGGGGTTTTTGTTATACAAGGCTTGCATAACTTGGTAAATGCTAACTGAATTATCAGGACGAACCTTAACGGCAATGCGCCAAAGTGTATCGGTTGGTTTTATTGGCCCAATAGAACGCCCCTGTGCGCCGTAATCTGCGCCTTTAGGCCCTCTTAATTGAGTACTGTCTTGAGAGTAAACAGTCGTTACCATCAGTGCAGACGCTAATATAATAAGTGAAACGAAACCGCGCATGCTGATCCTTTAATGTTTAAATGTTAACACAGCGCTTTCAATTGGCGCTTAAACATTGATTATTCTTGCCGTTGTTAACCACGAGGCTAACGCACATTTTTATTACAATCTATTTTTATTGCAAGCTCTATTCCAGTTACAAACTATAAACCAGTTAAGCCATAATATCCATCGCAACGCATTGAAAATAAATACCTTAAACATCAAGATAAAAATATTTTTATGTTGTTTATCAAAGTGTTTACACTACTGTTGTTTATAAGTGGCAAAAAAATGGCAATTTAAGCACAAAAAAACGGCAAGCCACTTTGGTTTGCCGTTTATTGGATTATCACTGTATTCAGGCTAATTACATATAATTAGCAATCAGTTCTTCTGCTATTTGCACACTGTTGGTTGCTGCCCCTTTACGGGTGTTATCACTTACTACCCACATATTTAATCCATGTGGGTGTGAAATATCGGCACGTAAACGGCCAATGTAAACAGTGTCGTTACCACTGGCATCAGAGACAGCCGTTGGGTAATCACCCGCATCATCAATTAGCTCAACACCCGGTGCATCGCTCAATAATTGCTTCACATGCTCAAAGTCATAAGGCATACGCGTTTCTATATTAATTGACTCAGAATGACCAAAGAACACCGGTACACGAACGCAGGTCGGGTTTACTGCAATGGTGGTATCGCCTAAAATTTTATGCGTTTCGTTTACCATTTTCATTTCTTCGCGTGTATAGCCATTGTCTTCAAAGCTATCGATTTGCGGAATAACATTAAACGCAATTTGCTTAGGAAAAATGTCGTTTTCCATTGGACGTGCATTCATTAAGTTAGCTGTTTGTTTTGCCAGTTCATCAACCGCTTCTTTGCCTGCACCCGACACTGCTTGGTAGGTTGAAACGTTAATACGATCAATACCGTAGGCATCATAAATAGGTTTAAGCGCGAGCATCATTTGAATAGTTGAACAATTAGGATTAGCGATTATATTACGGTTTCTAAAATCGGCTAAACTCGCTGAATTCACTTCTGGCACAATTAGCGGCACTTCAAAGTCATTTCTAAAGTGTGAGGTATTATCAATAACAATACAGCCCGCGTCTGCAGCAATCGGGGCGTACTTTTCAGACACACTGCCACCAGCAGAAAATAAGCCGATATGCGCTTGGCTAAAGTCAAAGCCTTCAACATCGCGTACTTCTATGCTCTCACCACGAAACTTTATATCTTCGCCGGCACTTCGGCTGCTTGCTAATAAAAACAGCTGATCGACCGGAAATTTACGATCTTCCAAAGTTTCAATGATTTGACGACCAACAAGGCCGGTAGCGCCGAGTACGGCAACGTTATATTTTTGCGACATATTTCATCCTCTGTAAGCACGGTTAAAACAACCGCGCTAATTAAATTAGTTTACTGTGGTAAAGCCAAGCTGGGCGAGTGCAGCAAGCTCGGTGCTATCACCTTCAACCATCACAGTGCTAAACTCACGGCGGGTTGGGTAGTTTTTTCGTAAGCTGTCAAAGCCTTCATCGGCCAAGTGACGTAGTAAAATGCCATCATCACGGCGTACGTCATAAACTAAATGCACTAAACGGGCTATATCTGTTTCGCTAAAACTGCTTTCTAGGGTGACTTTTTTAATCGCTGGAGGCGGTAAAAAATCATCAAGCGATTTTATTGCGTTAACCCCTTTGAGCTCACATAAGCGCTGGTACAACATTTGTGTACCTCGCGCTTTACCCTCAAGGGTATGCCCTGCAATGTGAACACTGGCATAGCGCACGTGCTCCAGTAATTCAGTTAAAATATTAGGTTCATTTTCCCAAACATCAAGCACTAAATCGAGTTCAGCTCCGGCTTGCATCACTTCAAGTAAGGCTTGATTGTCAATTACATCACCTCGGCTGGCGTTTATTAATGTCAGCCCAGATTTAAGTTTAGTTAAGCGTGTTTTATCAAGCATGTGCAGGGTTTTGTGCCTACCCGTTTTAATCAACGGCACATGAAAAGTAACAATATCTGACTGCGCTAATAGCTCATCAAGCTCAACATGCTCGGTTAATAGCCCTTGCTCATGCTTAATTGGATCGCACAATAGTAAATTAACGTTCAGTGCTTTTAACTTTTGCGCTAAACAACTACCAATATTACCTACACCCACAATACCGATTGTTTTACCACTTAACGGACTGGCATTTTCTTGGCTTAATGCAAATAAGCTACTTATTACATACTCAGCTACGGCAATGGCATTACAGCCAGGCGCACTGGTAAAGCCGATATTGTTAGCACTGAGCAAATCAGTATCAATATGATCAACACCAATCGTGGCGGTACCTACAAAGCTTAGTTTATTCGCCTGTGCTAATAGTTCACTGTTAACTTGAGTAACTGAGCGGGTAAGCAGTACATCAACATCGATAAGTTGTTCAGGGGTTAATTGCCTGCCATCAAATCGTTCAACCTCACCCATATCTTTAAAGAATTGCTCAACTAAAGGCATATTTTGATCGGCAAGAATTTTCATTGTGAGTCCGTTTGGCGAAATGAGGCGCTATTGTAACGAACAACCCCCTATTAGCACAAACGAAAAAGCCGAGCATTTTGCTCGGCTTTAAAATAGTTAACGATTAACTTAACCTTTGTATTTGCTCATTACCAGCGTGGCATTGGTACCGCCAAAACCAAAGCTATTAGACATAACCGTGTTTAGTTCAACGTCTTTTGCTTCGGTTACAATATTCAAACCTGCCGCTTGTTCATCTAACTCATCAATGTTGATAGATGGCGCAACAAAACCGTGCTCAAGCATTAATAATGAAAAGATAGCTTCGTGAACGCCAGCCGCACCCAATGCATGGCCTGTCATTGCTTTAGTGGCACTGATCATTGGCGAGTTACCACCAAATACTTCTTGAATAGCGCCAAGCTCTTTAACATCACCTACCGGTGTAGATGTACCGTGGGTATTTAAGTAATCAATGCTGTCAACGTTTTGCATAGCTTGACGCATACAACGTGCTGCACCTTCACCCGATGGTGCAACCATGTCGTAACCGTCAGAGGTTGCGCCGTAACCGGTAATTTCAGCGTAAATATGCGCGCCACGAGCAAGTGCATGTTCAAGTTCTTCAACAACCACAATACCGCCACCAGCTGAAATTACAAAACCATCGCGGTTTGCATCGTAAGTACGTGATGCTTTTTCAGGTGTGTCGTTATATTTAGTAGAAAGCGCGCCCATAGCGTCAAATTCCATTGCTAACGTCCAGTGAAGTTCTTCACCGCCGCCTGCAAAAATAACGTCTTGTTTGCCTAATTGAATTTGTTCTACCGCGTGGCCAATACAATGCGCAGAAGTTGCACACGCAGAACTAATTGAATAGTTAACACCTTTAATTTTAAACGGCGTTGCTAAACATGCAGAGGTGGTACTTGCCATAGTACGTGGCACCATGTAAGGACCAACGCGTTTAACGCCTTTTTCACGAAGAATATCAGCCGCTTCTACTTGCCATTTTGATGAGCCACCGCCAGAGCCAACTAATAAACCTGTACGCTCGTTTGATACTTGCTCGTCGCTAAGACCCGCATCTTCAATTGCTTGCGCCATTGAAATATAAGAGTAAGCCGCCGCATCGCCCATAAAGCGCATTGCTTTACGATCAACATGCTCTTTAACATCAATATCAATTTTACCTGATACATTGCTACGCAATTTGTAATCAGCAAATTCTTGATTAAAAGCAATACCACTTTTACCCGCTTTTAGTGACTCTAATACTTCTTGTTTATTATTGCCGATGCTTGATACAACACCGATGCCTGTTATTACGGCTCTTCTCATGGGTAATTCCCTTAGCTTAATACTTAATTGTGTTCTATTTTACGCGAATTTAATCATCTAAGTGGTCAGCTTTCTAGCGTACACTTGTACTCTGAAGCTACAGCTTATAAATAACGCCAGACTATTTCAAAGAAAACACGTAAAATAATTAAAAAATTATCTATAAATTGAATTGGTCATGATAAAAAACGCCCATATACACTTTAACGACTTAGGCACACCAGTTGCCAATGACTTTGACGATGTTTATTTTTCTAATGACGACGGCCTTGCTGAATCGCATTATGTGTTTTATCAACAAAACAGTATAGATACACGGTTACAAAATCATGACCGTGAACACTTTGTTATCGCCGAAACCGGTTTTGGTACTGGGCTTAACTTTTTAAATACATGGCTGCAGTTTTCTGACCACATACAGTGCCTACAAGTTCAAAATGAACAACCAAGTAAAGTGCAGCGATTACATTTTATTTCTTTTGAAAAATATCCACTTAGCGTAAATGATTTAAAACAAGCCTTGCAAGCTTGGCCTAGTTTAAGCCATTTAAGCGACCAACTCGTTACCCACTACCCGATTAATTTAAATGGCTGCCACCGACTTGAATTTGCCAATGGCCGTGTAATCCTCGACCTCTACTTTGGCGACGTACTGGAATGTATTAATAGCATAAGCTACCCACAAAGTGGGCTGGTTGATGCGTGGTTTTTAGATGGCTTTGCGCCAAGTAAAAACCCCGACATGTGGCAGCAAAGTGTATTTAACGCCATGGTCGATATTTCCAGAAGCAATGCCACATTAGCCACATTTACCGCTGCGGGCTTTGTGCGCAGAGGACTAAACGAGGCAGGCTTTAGCATGCAAAAAGCCAAAGGTTTTGGCCGAAAGCGTGAGATGCTAATTGGCACACTTGCTCAAGCCAACCCAAAACAATCAGCCCCCGCCTATTTTGAGCATCCCCCCTCACCGCTTTCAAGTGTGGCTATTATTGGCGGTGGTATAGCGAGCAGTTGTATCCTTTATAGCCTCGCAAAGCGTGGGATAAAAAGCCACTTATTTTGCCAAGATAAAAAGCCCGCTATGGGGGCATCGCACAATGTACAAGGGGCTGTGTATCCGCACTTACAGGCAAAAAACTCGCCACATAGTGAATTTTTTGCCCATAGTTTTTTATACGCGAAGCGACTTTATAATCAATTAATCAACAATGGCTTTTTGTTTGATCACCAGTGGTGTGGTGTACTACAACATGCAGTAAAACAGCCATTGGCAGATCGCCATCAGAACCTCGCTGATAAACAACTGTGGCCAGAGCAGCTTATGCGAAATGTGACTGCTAATGAGGGTGATGCTATCGCTGGGGTTAAAACAGGTTACTCAGGGGTGTTTTTTGAACAAGGCGGCTGGGTTAATCCCCCGCAGTTAGTTTGTGCAATGTTAGATGCCGCACAGCAATTAAATTCGTTTGAAAGCCTATTTAACTGCCATATTGAGCAATTTAATAAACAACCCGATGGTTGGTACTTAACCACGCAAAAGCAAACATTTGGCCCCTTTAGCGATGTGATTATTTGTACTGGTGAGCACAGTGATGCATTTACGCAAACCAAAACACTTCCCATTGTTGGCGTTCGCGGCCAAGTGTCACATGTTCAGGCAAGCGAGCAATCTCGTAAACTTAATACCGTGTTGTGTCACAAAGGCTATTTTACTCCCGCTTATTTAGATCATCATTGTATGGGCGCCACCTTTGAAAAAAATAGTAAGAGCCGTGAAGTGACCGAGCAAGACAACCACACTAACCGCGAGCAACTACTGAGTTTTTATAACAACACTGAATTTGCCACTAGCTTAGGCGATATTAGCTCAGCCAAAGCCGCTGTTCGCTGTAGTTTTATTGACCACTTACCTATGGCCGGTGAATGGGTGGAGCAAACTGATTATACACGTGCATTTGCCAATTTACGTTTGGGCAAGCGCTATCAATATCAGCCGTTAGAAAAACCACAACAGGGCCTACATATTTTTACCGGCTTTGGTGCGCGAGCATTATGCAGTGCACCGTTATCTGCTGAGCATTTAATAAGTAGTTTAAACAATGAACCACGCCCACTAAGCGAGCGTGTAAGCCAAGCAATTCACCCAGGGCGCTTTATTGTTCGAGACCTTATTCGCAATAAAATTTAAAGGTAGTAATACCTACAAAACCCTTTATTGTAATTATCAAGAACGCAATGTAGGTATTAGCTTATACCACCGTAACTATGTAACCGAAGTAAGTATAATGATCGAGTAAAAGTTCTAAAAAACATCTTTAAAGCAGCTAATTTTAATGCTCAGTTAAGTAATGACTTTTTAACTAATATGTTTTTTTAAATAAGCTCATTTAAATCCCATTTACCCTTTAAAAATAATTCCCTACCCCAAGGTCTGTTTGTACGAACAATCTTTACACTATATTGAGAAGGAATTAATTATGAGTAAGACTTTAATTATTGGCGCAAGTGGGCAGATTGGTAAACTAACCACCAAACTATTGCTTGAACGCCAACATCCTGTAGTGGCTTTAGTACGTGACAAAAGTAAATTAGATGACTTAAATAGCGACTATTTAACAATCGTAGAGCAAGATTTAGAAAATGATTTTAGCGATGCGCTGCACGGTTGCGACCATATCATCTTTGCCGCAGGTTCAGGCGGGAACACCGGCGCAGATAAAACCTTACTTATTGATTTATGGGCCGCCACCAAAGCCATTAATTACGCAAAAGAGCATGCCGCTAAGTACTTTACAATGGTGAGCTCTATTGGTGCTGACGATCCAGATGCAATCCAAAGCGATTTAAAGCCCTATTTAGTGGCTAAGCATATGGCTGATAGGCATTTGATTAATAGCGGACTCAATTACACCATTGTGCGTCCAGGCTCACTCACTAATGAGAGTGCCTCTAAGCTTATTTCTACCGAACGTCCCAAAGATCGCGATAAAGCAATCATTAGCCGTGAAAACGTAGCCCATGTTCTATTTACCATTGCCACAGAGCAAGGCAGCAATCGCTGCATATTTGAAGTATTTGATGGCGACAAACCAATAAAAGCCGCTATTAAGTAAGTATTACACTCATCCCTTGCCATGCAAGCTGTATGGCAAGCAGGGTTAAAATCACTTTAAAAATAACTCTAAAACGTGCCACCGATAACCGCTTAAGTAATTTAATCCCTAACCATGTGCCAATGGCTCCGCTTAAAATCATCGCCAGTGTTAACGGCAACCATTGCCAAAAGCTAAAACCCAGCCCCGCATAAACAACGGCTTTTAAACTATGCTGCAAGGTCATAATACTTGAAAAAGTCGCGGTAAATTTAAGCTTATCGTAATGATTAATATGTAAATAACTCGCTACCAAAGGCCCACTTGCTCCGACAAAAGTCGAGATAAATGCGGTTATTAAGCCCGCTAGTAAGCGCCCTAATCGTGAGTCTTTATTAAATTCAGGAATTGTTCCCCACAATAAATAAATCACAAATAAAGCCACAAACAACTTCATGCTATCAAGGTTAATATCGCTTACTACTTGGCTTGATAGCCCCGCGCCAATTAATCCACCCAGAGTAAAATACAACAACATCGGCTTATCAAGATGGGCAATACTTAACAACAACCGATTGGCATTAGAGCCCAACTGCACTAAACCATGAACCGGCACCACCACCGCCATAGGCATCACCGACGCCATTACCACCAACAGCATTAACCCGCCGCCCGCACCAAAAGCGGCCGATACAAACGAAGTAAAACCCGCCAGTACAATGAGTAACAGCGAAATTAAAGGCGAAATGTGTTCAGCTGTAAAAATATCCATATAAAGGCTCCTAGTTAATCATTGGCTCATAATACAAAAAATAGGCAAGTAAGATAGTGTCTGTAATTAGGCTATTAGTGTTATACATACAGCTAAAGTAATTAAAAGTTAACTACAAAAAAGTATCCGGATTACGCTATAGTTATTAGTAAATTAAATAAGTAAGAGATAACTTATGTGTAGAACTTTTTATACGCTTATATTTATCCTTTTGTGCTTAGATGCAAATGCAAACTCGAAAAATTTAATACTCGGTTTTATTCAAGACTACCCCCCTTATAGTTATGAGTTAAATAACCAACCCAAAGGACGCCATGTAGAACAAATAATAGCGATAAGTACAACATCTGGAGTAGCCGTTGATATTGAATTTTATCCTGTACAACAACTTCTAAGAAAAGCGGTTAATGGTGATATTGATGGCATTGTTGGTCTTGTTTATCGAGATGATAGAGCCGAGTTTTTAGATTACGTCCTTGCCACCAAGATTGATGAGGTAACGGTTTCTTTATATACCCTAAAGCAAAAACGTAATATAGATGAGTTAATTAACAAAAAAGCAATTTTGGCTGCAAAAATAGGGTTTGCTCTAAATGATGACTTACATGCAAAACTAAATGCAAAGGGAGTTGAACTTTACAGGTTTTCAGATATATCGATTGTGTTAAAGCTTATGGAGGCCGAGCGAATAGATGGCATTATTCATAGTGACAACGCAATTACTCTAGAAAATCAATACAAAAATATCTTGTTTAAAAGTGAAGAGGTATTAACTTCAGAGCCAACTTACTTAACTTTTTCTAAAACCTTAAACCCAGTAAAAGTAAAGCTGGCCTCTAAGCTGAGTTCAGCATTACTCGATTCAAAAAAATAACCGCACATTAACTGACGAAAAAAAATCAACAACTATGGATAAATTTAAAAGCTGTACCCCCCATTTTTATAGCTTATATGAAATTTTAGCCATAAAAAAACCGCGACTTGATTGCTCAAGTTGCGGTTTTTTAGGGTTTTTAAACAAACGAATTTAAAAACCGTTATTGGTGGAGCTGGGGGGATTTGAACCCCCGTCCGAAAAGCCTCGACCGTCGGTACTACATGTTTAGTATTGTCATTTAATTAACCTTTAAATCCCGGACAAACACGGTAGATAAAGGCGAGGCCGCTTAGTTTTAACGCTTCAACCCCGGCCAGGGTTTCCGTCGCGATCAGGTGTTAGGGTGACACTCCAAAATCCAGTCCACAAGAATACATGGAAGGAGCGCTAGCCAGCCTAAGCTGCTAGAGAGTAGTTATCGTCGTTTGCGATTACTTTAAATTGCGGCTTTTTTACGAGGCAAACCGCACCTCGACATGCACCTCGGGCTTCTTGAATTCCGTCGAATCCTAATCAGCCCCTGAATAAGGTTACTCATTCAGAGTGTCCAAGCAGTATAACCGAGTAACCTACGAATACTCAACACCTTAGGCGTTTTATTTTATTGGTTGGTTAATCATGCATCAAACACACATGTAAATGTAAAATATTGGACAATTAAGAAACAATTACTTAACAATGATGGTGCTTTATGCTCAAATGCAAGGCTAGACCTTGGTCTAATAAATTATAAAAAATAATAACAGACATATTACCTAGAGGATTTATAAATGTCGGTTTTTTCTTTTAATGAGCAAACGGGGTATATCTCTTTAGTTTCACACCCTCATGTTTCAGGTTTAGCCTCAACAGCAACACAGCTTATTGAATTAATTGGCCAGTCAGAATATTGCGAGTGTGAGGTTATTGCTAGCAATATTGGTAAGCTGTTTGCTCAAAATAACGCCGAAGAAGCCCCCTCTTTAGTAATTGCTCAAGCCATTGATGCAAAGCTAACCATAAACATCGATGAAAAGAATATGCTCGTTGAAGCTACCCTTATTACTGCCAAGGGCGGTAAATTGCTTAGCATGGAACAAGCGATTGAAGAGTTTTCACAAGCAGGGGTTGTAAAAGGCATTAGCTCTCATGCATTAGAACAGTTATTGGCGCAACAGTTCGAACAACCCCCAGGAAGCACGCATTGCGCCGAAGTCGCTTTTGGTCGTGCACCTAAAGTGGGTAACGATGCCAAATTTGTGCGCCTTTGCTGCACAGCGCAAGACCGCGTACTTAGCCCGCAAGCTAAAGGCGGTGGTAAAGTCGATATGAGAAACCTAGGTGATATTATTACTGTAAAACCTGGTTGTGAATTAATGCGGCGCATTCCAGCAACATCGGGGGTTGATGGGTTTACTGTGTTTGGTGATGTACTAACTGCAACCCCTGGCAAAGAACATAAATTACAACCTTTTGACGGCACTAAAATTGCGCCTGACAACCCCAACTTATTAATTGCCGACTGTACTGGCGTACCGGTTGCCCTTCCCCGTGGTATGCGTGTTGATGATGTTTTATGTTTTCATAATATTGATCCCACTACTGGCCATGTTGAATTTGATGGCAGTATTATAGTCAGTGGTGATATAAAAGATGGCATGCGCGTGACCGCCAGCGGCGATATTACTGTTTTAGGCTTTGTTGAATCGGCACAGCTAAAAAGTGATAGCGCCATCACAATAGTAAAGGGTGCAATTGGCAGAAAGCGAGAAGCCGATGAGCCATTTACCTGTTCTATTTTAGCTAAACGAACCGTTGCGCTTGGTTACTCTCAATACTGTGACATAAAAACGGATCAAAACTTATTAATAGATCGCCAATCATTACATTGTGACTTGAGTGCCGGAAATCTAATTAGGGTGGGCAATGCAAAAGATCCCAAAGGTAAAATTATTGGTGGCCATATTCTTGATGCAATGCGTATTGAAACAGGCGAGTTAGGAGCACCAGCAGGAACTAAAACCCGTGTTTGCATCGCTCAGCGCTGGTACGTGCTAAAACAAAAACAAGCGCAAATCACTGACTTTGAAAAAGTTCTAATTAGTAAATCAATTGAGCTACAGCAAGCGCGCCAGCGAATTAATAAACAAGTTGCAAGCGCACAGCGTCAGCAGTTTTTGAATAAAATAACAACGAATGAAGAACACATAGCAAACCGAAGCGCCAGCATCAATCAGCAAAAGCAGTTGCTAAGAAAGAAAATGACGCAGCTTTTAGCGCTCAGTCGCTTAAAAGTTAATGAGCTTATGCACCCCGGGGTAGAGCTTAAAATTGCACGAGAATCAATTAGCTTTTCTCGTAATTACCCACCACATTTAATCACTCATAGTGAAGGTAAAATAACGCAATCGTTTTAATTAAACTAATTAAAACTGACTCAGCTCACAAAGTAAGTATTCACTATTGTGAGCTGAGTTTCTAATCTTGGTTGCTTGCTTCGTCTTCGCTTTGTTGTGTTTCATCTATAGCAAGTGGCCAACCACCTAGTTGCTGCCAACGATTAACAATTAAACAATACAGTTCAGCAGTGCGCTCTGTATCGTATAACGCGGAATGCGCCTGTTTGTTATCGAACTCTATTCCTGCTGCTCGGCACGCTTTAGCTAATACTGTTTGCCCTAATGCCAAACCAGCAAGTGATGTGGTATCAAAACTAACAAACGGATGAAATGGTGTGCGCTTGATATTATTACGCTCAATAGCCGCATTTAAAAAGCCATGATCAAAAGCAGCATTATGAGCAACCACCACAGAGCGCTGACACCCTGCGGCTTTTTGCGCTTTGCGCACTACTTTACAAATTTCTTTAATCGCCTCTTCTTCAGGGACTGCCCCTCTCAGTGCTGAAAAAGGCTCAATCCCAT
This sequence comes from Pseudoalteromonas sp. S1612, assembly GCF_005887175.1. Lineage (GTDB taxonomy): Bacteria > Pseudomonadota > Gammaproteobacteria > Enterobacterales > Alteromonadaceae > Pseudoalteromonas > Pseudoalteromonas undina. The sequence goes on from NZ_PNDH01000004.1 coordinate 13,018, forward strand.
TAAACTCAATGGCAGCTTGCTCAATGTTTGCCCCCTCAAACGGTTGCACATGAAAATGAACGGTATGATCGATACTAAGCAGTCCTTCGTCATCCATTTTTAAAACGGATGCTGCAATTTCTAGTAATGCGTCAGTTTCTTTGTTAAAACCGGCGGTTTCAACATCAATAACCACAGGAAAAAAGCCACGAAAGCGTTGTGCGAAAAGTGTTTGCTCAGTATTTGCCATAGTATTCTTGGTTTATAGGGATTAGCTGTCTATTATGTCAAAATTGATGGCCTGTCGGCTAGGGGATTTATTGATTAATTACAGTTAAACTATAGGCATGTTACTTGCTTTGTAATTAGCGTTTACGCTGAATTATTTGCTGTTGCGTAATATTTTACGATTTTTGTCACTTTTTTGGCAAAGCTAGATAACTGGAGAATTCTCAATGAAGTGTAAGTTGTTATTTATTAGCCTAAGCATTAGTAGTGTGCTGTGTAGTTTGAATACAACTGCGGCAATGCGCCAGTACACGGCTAACCAAGATAATTCAAACTGGAACTTGGTTAAAACAACTCGCTTACAATGCCAATTAAATCATGAAGTTCCCTACTATGGTGAAGCTGTTTTTAAGGCATCAGCAAGTAAAAACAAAGATCTCACTTTTAATTTAGACATGGTGGTGCGCCCAGAAAATTACGCGATTGCCGGTTTAAAAGCGGTACCACCTAGCTGGCGAGCAGGCCGCCCTGCCCGTGATATTGCTGATATGAAATTACTTAAAAAGTTTGATGGTGAATTAGGCAATAAAACAGCATGGGAAATGCTGACTGAGCTTGAAAAAGGTAACCAACCCACTTTTTACTACCAAGACTGGCAAAATAGTGCCGATAAAATTGCCGTGGGTATGTCTAATGTTAACTTTAAGCAAGCGTATTGGGCATTTTTACAATGCCGAGACGAATTGCTGCCATACAATTTTGAAGATATTTCGTTCACTATAATGAACTATGAATCTAATAGCAGTAAGTTAACTAAGTCATCGCAGCAGCGCCTCGATAAAATTGCTGAGTATTTGAAAAACGACCCCAGTATAGAGTCAATCAGTATTGCATCCTATACCGATAGTTACGGCGGTCGCTGGAATAACCTCGATTTATCCAGAACCCGTGCTAAGGCTATTAAGGATTACATGGTTGGCTTAGGTGTTGATGAAACTAAAGTGGTTACTGAAGGTTTTGGTGAAAAACGCTTTGTAGATACCAATGACAATATTTTAGGCCGAGATAAAAACCGCCGCTTAGTGATTCAAATAGCAAAAATGTAAGTTAAGCTCCCTCGTTTAATGGCCGAAGGTGTAATTCATAGCACTTTCGGTCAATACCTATCAATTTAATCATGCCTCTATTATGCAAAACCAATAATCTGACTATTTAGTTATTAACATTTAGCTTTTTATTTCTTCATTTGTATTAATAAGTTAAATTTCATTTTTTAATGATTTTGGCTTTTTTAATACAGTTGTAAATAGAAGATTACATTTTATTTTGTCTCTTTTATGACAAAACTATTTAAGTTTTGCACAACTAGTTATATCTTGCGTGTCTCTCACGTTTGATCAGGATCATTAAGTGCTTAAAAATAAAACAATAGGTAGCATGTTAATTGTTGCAGGAACTACCATAGGCGCGGGTATGCTTGCCCTACCAATCGCCTCTGCGGGGCTCGGGTTTAATACGGCAATGGTGTTAATTGTCGGCTGTTGGTTACTAATGACCTACACTGCATTGCTTATGTTGGAGCTGCACCAATATGCCCCTCGCGATGCGACTTTAAATACACTGGCTAAGCTTTGGCTTGGTAAACGTGGCCAGTATGTAGCTAACTTTTCGATGATATTCTTATTTTATGCACTGTGCGCTGCTTACATAGCCGGTGGTGGTGCTCAGCTACAAGAGCGCATTAATACTGGGTTTAATCTTAGTATTGCTCCACAATTAGGCTCCGTTATTTTAGCCGTATTGATTGCAGGCGTGGTGACTTTGGGTACTAGTAAAGTTGATAAGCTCAATCGAGTGCTGTTTAGTATAAAAATAGTGGTTTTAGCTAGCTTGTTTTATATGTTAACACCTTATGTACATGGCCAACACTTATTGGAAATGCCTGTTGAGCAAGGGCTGATACTGTCGGCTATTCCAGTGGTATTTACCTCTTTTGGCTTTCATGGTTCTATTCCTTCTATTGTTAAATACGTCGGGCTTGATATAAAAACCTTGCGCAAAGTTATGATTGCAGGCGCCTCTTTACCACTGGTTATTTATGTATTTTGGCAAGTATTAAGCCAAGGCATAATGAGCCAAGATCAATTACTACAAAGCGAAGGGTTAACTGGGTTTGTAGCCAGTGTGGCCAATATTGCCAATAACGCCAATGTTTCTACTGCGGTTAAACTCTTTGCCGACTTAGCTCTAGCAACGTCATTTTTAGGGGTAAGCTTGGGGTTATTTGACTTTTTTGCTGACACATTCAAAAAAGCAGATACGGGCACAGATAGAATTAAAACAGCACTTATTACTTTTGTTCCTCCTCTTGGATTTGCTTTATTTTACCCGCAAGGATTTATTATGGCATTAGGCTATGCAGCCATTGCTTTGGTTATATTGGCAGTATTTTTACCTGTTAGCATGGTGTACAAGCAGCGTCAGGGGATTGAAAAAGAAGGCTATAAAGTACGCAGTGGTAATATTGGTTTGGCCATAGCCGCTTTGTGTGGTATTTCAATTATTAGCGCACAATGCCTGCAAATGGCAGGACTTATACCGGCTATAGGCTAGCCCCTATAGTTGTTCTAATGTGTGCACCCCAATGATGGTTTTGGGGTGCATACCATTCAAACGTCAATTGTTAACGTTAAAATACTATCGCTTGCCCTCTTCCGCTTTGTTCAGACGCCGCATCTAATTTGCCATCATTATTGATAATCACATGCATATCACCAAAGTGACGCTCATCCACTGTATAACCCATTTTTATTAGCTGTTGCTTTACTGAGGACTCCAAACCCGAGTGCGCTCTAATCACATTTTTAGGCCATAACTGATGGTGAAAACGCGGGCTATTTACTACTTCATTTGCGCTCATATTAAATTCAATCGCATTGAGTATTGATTGATACACTGAACTAATAATTGTGGTGCCGCCAGGCGACCCTGTTACCATTTTCACCTTATTATTACTGAGTAAAATGGTTGGAGTCATAGAGCTTAACATACGTTTATGGGGCTGAATTTCATTCGCTTTTCCGCCAATGGCGCCAAATACATTCATAACCCCGGGTTTAGCGCTAAAGTCATCCATTTCATCATTTAAAATAAAGCCAGCGCCTTCTACGACTACGCCACTACCAAACCCTAAATTGATGGTGGTGGTATTAGCAACAGCATTCCCCATGTTATCAATAATAGAAAAGTGAGTGGTTTGTTCGCTTTCTTTTAAACCCGGTTTAATATTTTCAGTGGTAGAAATGGCCTTTAAATCTATACTATTGCTGCGGTTTTTAAGATAGTTTTCTGCAAGTAACTTAGCTTTAGGCACTTGGTAAAAATCAGGGTCGCCTAAGTATTCTGCCCTATCAGCAAACACTCGCTTACCTATTTCAGCAAGTAAGTGCACATACCCAATTGAATTATGTGATGGTGCAGCTATGGGCTTTTTAAGCTCATATATTTTAAGCCATTGTAATATAGCAATACCGCCGGAGCTTGGTGGCGGTGAAGTAAGCACTTGATGGCCGTTCCAGTTAGCTTTTATAGGAGTACGAGACTTTGCGCGGTAATTTTTTAAATCGTCTTGAGTAATAATACCGCCATGTTGCTTCATAAAGTTTGCGATGATCGTTGCGGTTTCACCTTGATAAAAGCCATCTTTACCATTATCGCGAATGCGTTTAAGTGTCGCTGCAAGCTCAGGTTGTTTAAAAAGCTTACCTGGTGTAGCGCTTGCAAAATAACTGGCAAAATTTACTTTAATGTTTTTATTGTTTAGGTGCTCTATGTAGCCCTTAATTAACTGAGCCAACTTTTCGGGCACCACGAAACCTTGCTCAGCTAATGTAACCGCAGGTTGTACTAAGGTTTTCCAAGGAAGTGTGCCATGCTTCTTATGTGCTAGCCACATACCAGCAACACTCCCAGGTACGCCACTGGCATGAATACCATAAATAGATTTATTAGCAATAACTTGCCCTTGCGCGTCTAAATACATATCACGATGTGCGGCGTTCGGTGCAGTTTCACGGTAATCTATAAAATCACCTTGGCCATCCTTATGAATAAGCATAAACCCACCGCCGCCAATATTACCCGCCTCGGGAAACGTAACGGCCAATACAAACTGTGCTGCAATAGCGGCATCAACCGCGTTACCACCTTGTTCTAACACAGCTTTTGCAGCATGTGCACTAAAAGTGTCTGGCATGGCAACGGCACTCTGTTTAGCCGCTACATTAAAAACACATAACTGTATTACCACAATACTACTGATAATTAGCTTACGTGGTGAAAAAAGTGATCCCATCCCATATCCTTAGGTTATTTTTATACATTGATGGCAAACATTAATGCATAGTAACAAACATCAGGTCAATATTTAGATGCTACATTTTTGAGGCTTAGGAAGTTTTAGCTCAACTGCAGGGCTTTGAATAAAGCGCAGCAGTTAAGTTTGAGCCATCATCAGTATGAATATAATAGTGTTGTAGCTGCATACCGAGCTTTTTCATGATGTTAATTGAGCCAACGTTGGCGGTCAGCGCTGTGGCACTAATTGCCTTTATTTGCGACTGTTTTTCAATCGTTGAGCAAATCGCTTTTGCCGCCTCAATTGCATAACCCTTACCCCAACTCGCTCGTTTAAACCGCCAGCCTACTTCAATATCACTAAAGTCAGGCGTATCTGAAAAAAAGCCCATCGGCCGAACAAGCACCCAGCCAATAAAAGTATTACTTTCACGCAGAGTTACTTGCCATAGCCCCCAACCTTGTTGCTCATTGCGATAAGTGAGCATTCTTGGAATGGCTTTCGTTTTTATCTCTTCAAGAGTGGTAGGTTTACCTTGAGTTAAATACTGCATAACGGCTGGGTCTTGATCGAGCTCATATAATTGCTGCCAATCATTTTCGTCCATTAATTTAAAACTTAATCGTGTTGTTACAGCTATGTTCATTTTCATTGTTGTATAGTTACCTTTGAAATATATTTTTCACTAAAGGAGATAGTCAATGAAGAAATTAGCAGGTTTAGCATTATTAGGCACTTTAATTACACTAACAGGGTGTGAAGATGCCAACGAAGTGAAACAAGACGCCAAACAAACGAGCGCTGAAGTTCAAGAAAAGCTAAACGAAACGTGGAACGACGTTAAAGAAAAAACCAATGAGCTTAAAAATGACGAGTCATTAAATGAGCTACTCGAAGAGAGTAAAGCGATGGGCTTAGACATGTACGATGACGGCAAAGAAGTAGCTGTTGATGCATGGATCAAAAGCAAAGAAGCGGCTGGCGAGCTAACTGAAAAAACTAAGCAAAAAGCACGTGAAATTGCGGCAGAAATTGAGCAAGCACGTGAAGAGCATAAAGAAGGTTAATTATTTTTAACCATAAAAAAAGGTAAGCCATGGCTTACCTTTTTTGTTTTATTTTTAGAGCAAGTTATAGATTATAGTTCAAAGTCTTTTTTGAATTTTAAACCAAACTCACTACGATCATTGCTGCGCATTACGCCAACAAAGCCAGTTTGCTGCAGGCGACCTACATCGTAAACTTCGTTTAATACGTTCTCACCATATAGCGTTACTTCCATATCGCCGTATGGATTAGTGTAAGAAATATTAAAACCAACTAGCTCACGCGAATCAATCGTTTCACTTTTATTGAAAACTGACTGACCTTGCATTTCGCTACGGTACGAGTAGTTTGCATTTAATGCAACAGTGCCACCATTGCTTAAATCAACAAAGTAAGATGGAGCAACCATCACTGTCCAACGAGGTGTCAGTGCTGGTGAGTCACCTTTACCAATACCTTGTACACCCTCAGCCACTTCTGTAATTTCAGAATCTAAGTAACCTACTGCAGTGCGAATAGTAAAGTCGTCGGTTAGTGCAATTGTGGTTTCAAGCTCAATACCTTGCGCTTTAGACTGGCCTGCATTTTCAACGATAGTTACAAAGCCACCGCCCGCGGTTGGATCTGAGAATGGCAGTGCTAAATCAGTGTAGTCAGTAACAAACATTGCAAGCATCATAGATACATTTTCATGTACTTGGCCTTTTAAACCAATCTCGTAGTTAACTGCTTTGGTTTCATCAAACGATACAAACTGATCCGGACCACCAAATGGGCGCGGTGGAAAGCCACCTGTTTGGTAACCTTTTTGCACTTGACCGTATACATTCATATTATTGCTAAGCTGGTATGAAGCATTAATGTCCCATGTTACTGCATTAAAGTCTGCACTAATGTCTTTACGTTCAGGGAAGGTTGGGAAAATAGCATTCGCATCTTTTTTATCTTCTGAGTAACGAAGACCACCGCCGATTGTTAAATCATCAGTTAAATCGTAACTACCGTTGATGTAAGCTGCGTATGAGTTTGTTTCTTGATTGATTTCAAAAAAGCCAAAACCACCAAATGACGGAGTAACACCATCATTCAATAGACCATTTGGCGTGTTAAATGGGCTAAATACAAAATCTTCTGAGCGAGTAAAACCATCTTCATTAAAGAAGTATAGACCCGATACAAAGTCCATTTTATCAAACGTTGCGTTTAGCTGAACTTCAAAAGAGTATTGATCTGCACCGCCTACTTCTGGGAACTCAGATAAGTTAAGTGGTGATGCATCATCATCTAAGCCACCTTCATACTCAGAAGTACGGTAGCTTGAAATAAACTTAGCTGTATACGTGTTATTAATGGCCCAGTCAGCTGTAAATGACGTGCCCCAACCAGAATATGAAGTTGACTCAATACCTGCAACCGTTGTGCCTAAATCATCAGGGTTTTGAGGAATTAAGTCTTCAGTTAATAATGGGAAATCGCCATTAAAGACATCATTTGAATCTAATGAATCTGTCAGTTCAATAGTATAAGGCGATTGACCTGACTCATTATCAACGCCATCTAGCGAGAAGGTAAACGCTAAATCACTGGTTGCTTCGTATTTAAGTGCGATACGACCACTAAACTCTTGCTCTTCACCAATTTCTTTTTCAGGATTAGCTAAGTTTACTGCTGTACCTACCCCATTACGTTGTTTGTATGACGCACTTGCTGACATGCTTAGATCGTTAGTTAGTGCATTATTAAAGTAAATATCACCCGCAACTCGACCACGACTGCCCACTTTAGCGGTTGTTGTTAGAATACCTTCATCACCAGGTTGTTTAGTAATTACGTTTACTGCACCACCTAATGTGTTACGGCCATAAAGTGTGCCTTGTGGCCCACGTAGAACTTCAACTCGCTCTACATTAGGAAGTGATAAGTTAGACCCCATTTGGCGACCTAAGTAAACACCATCTAGGTAAACACCGACGCCTGGATCGGTTGTTATAATGTGATCTTGCAAACCAATACCACGAATAAACACTGAGGCATGTGCTGCATTACCAACACCATAACGAGTAATGTTTAAGTTAGGAACGTATTTACCAATATCTTCTAAGTTACCCATATTGGCTTTATCAATAAGGTTAGCACCTATTGATGTAATCGCAGTTGGAGATTCGAACAAGCTCTCTGTACGTTTACGAGCTGTCACTTCAATTTTTTCAAACGCGTCTTGTTTGGCTGTCGTTTTAGCTTCTTGTGCATTTGCGGAAGTTGTTAGGGCTGCAATAACCGCTAAACTTAACTGTGAGAGGGTGCGTAATTTCAAGGTTTTCTCCAAAGGGTATTAATTTAATTATGCGTTATGCTGTGTAAACATAAATTGTAGGCATAAAAAAAGATGCGTTAGATGCATCTTTCCTCTGGGAGTGTATTGTATTACATAAAAGTTACAATATGTATATTTAACTTTAGTTTAAGCAAAAAAAAATTAATTTTTAACTTTTTAACCTAAACTAATTATCTAAACAATGACGCAGTTCTAATTTAAATTAAGACTTTAATACTAACCACCACCGATATTGCTCATTAATCACACAGCCGGTTTATTGTAAAAAACACATTAAAGCTACTTGAAGTTATGACAATATCCAAAGACCCTTTATATTTAAATATTAAGCAAAACCATTTTTAGGTGAAAAGCATGACAAAAAAACAGACCACGCAATCAGCAAACATGCTTTTTAATAACAACCCCTACAATCCGTTATTTTTTACAACATTAAATAGCGACATATTGTTAGTCAGCTATTCAGCACTCAATACGCTTACAAATTACGAACTTCTGAGCCATTTTATACAAATCAATAATTATCAGGGATTGGTTATTTTTAATATTCCTAAAGACACTGATGTTATTTCACTAAAAGAATGGCCAAACTTAAAAGGTCTTTTTTATCAAGACACCAATGAAGAGCTATTCAACAGGGGGTTAGATGCAATTACACAAGGAGAATTGTGGTTTCCACGGACAATCAGTGATATTTGGATGCGCCAAATGCTCGATACAGAGCAAAAAAATGCTTTGCAAACAAGTAACCTAACCGATAAAGAAATTAAAGTGCTTAACCTACTCTTTAGTGGTCTTCATTGCAGTGCTATTGCTGATAGTTTATTTATAAGTGAAGCTACGGTTAGAGTACACTTACATAAAATTTATAAAAAAATAGCGGTCAAAAATAAACAGCAGGCAATTCGTTGGTGCCAAGATAACCTAAAAAATATAAATACGCGTTCATAACTAAAAAAAATAATTACTACTTAATACGTACTGCAATAAACATCACCCCATCATAAATAACTCAAATAACTCAGTTGGTTACATTACCTTAGATAAAAAAATCCTTAATTTTCAATCACAGCCATGCGTTCTTGTTGCAAAAAAGTAGTGAAAAGTACTTAATTTATTAATTTTAATTAGAAAAAAGTTAATACTCATCTTATACTGCAGCGGGATACACATGAAATTAAATAGGATACACAATGAAAAAACTATCTGTAGCAGTAGCAATTTGTTGCGCACTTGCCACAAGTAACGCGAGTGCTGAAGTTCGTATTAATGGGTTTGCTTCTATTGTCGGTGGTAAGTCGCTCGATAGTGATCAAACGTTATATGGATATGATGATGATATTTCATTTAAAAATGAAAGCGTGTTTGCTCTTCAGCTAACCGCTGACCTGCAAGAGAAGCTATCCGCTACAGCGCAGATAGTGGCTCGCGGCGAAAATGATTTTGACGCCGACTTTGAATGGGCATACTTAACTTATGAGATATCTGACGAATTACAAATCAGTGCTGGTAAAATGCGTGCACCTTTTTATCGCTACTCTGACTTTTTAGATGTTGGCTATACCTACCGCTGGGTGCGCCCACCTCAGTCTGTATATAACTTACCGTTTTCAACCTATGAAGGCCTAAGCTTATTACATACAACTCAACTTGGTGATTGGGACTCTACTCTTCAGGTTATTTACGGCAGCTTCGATGATAACATTGCCGTAGTATCTGTTAACGGTGATACCGAGCTTAACGACATTGCAGGGTTAAACTGGACATTGAGTTACGATTGGTTCAGTGCTCGCGCTGCTTACTTTGTTGCTGAAACAAGTATTGAGATTGAAAATGATACGGCCGAAGGTATGGCGCTTAATGGCTTAGAACAAGCCCTTCGTAACTCAGGTTTTGTTGATCAAGCAAACAGTATTGCTATTGACGAAGACGATGGTGCATTTTTAGCACTTGGCTTTTCAATTGATTACAACAATATCTTGTTCGACGCTGAATACACACAGTTTGAAGTAGATAACAGTGCGCTCGCTAAGCAAACTCAATATTACACATCTTTAGGCTACCGTATGGACGAATGGCTTGTTCATTTAACCTATGAAAACAACGATGATGAGCATGATAGTAATCGTTATAATGCACTACCAAATGTACCGCCGTTAAATGCTGGGCTTAACCAAGTTTTGGAAGGCTCTAAAGCTAAGAGTAATGTATACACAATTGGTGCTCGTTATGACTTCCACCCAATGGCTGCCTTTAAAGTAGACTTTAGCCGCCTAAAAGATGATATCTCAAATACTGAAACTGACGTAGTTGCCGTTGGCGTTGATTTAGTATTTTAATTGGAGCGAATGATGAAGAAATTAATTTTAGCCAGTATGCTAACACTATGTAGTACTGCAGCATTTGCTGAAGTTGCAGTGATCGTTAACCCAGCGAATGCCAATGCTGTAAGCCAAGACGATATTAAAAAAATATACCTTGGCAAGAGCAAATCATTTGCTGATGGCACCAAAGTAAACCCTGTTAACCAAAATGGTACTGCGGTAGCTGATGAATTTAACGACAAGCTTGTTGGTAAGTCAGGCAGCCAGTTAAATGCTTATTGGTCAAAGCTGGTTTTTACTGGTAAAGGCACACCTCCAGGTAAACTGGATAATGACCAAGCCGTGATTGATTTTGTAGCTGCTAATACAGATGCGATTGGCTATATTGATAGCGCTAAAGCAAGTGATAAAGTCAAAGTAGTAGGCAAGTATTAATCTGCTAAATTAAAAATAAAAAGCCCGCAATAAATACTCTATTGCGGGCTTTTTTATGCCTATTATTTACAACCTTCATAAAACATTAAAATATCGCCTTAACGACTACTCATCAATTTTAAACTTAGCAGTTGCATCCAATAAGTTATCTGAAAGGTAATGTAAGTTTTTAGCTACATCTCTTACAGCTTTGAGTGAGCTCATCGTATCTTCAAATGAAACATGCATATTAGATACGTTATCTACAACCATTGCGGCAACTGAGGTTTGCTCTTCAGTTGCTGCTGCAATTTGCGAGTTCATACCATTAATCTCTAGTATTTGCTCGGCTATTTTTTCAATCGAAACACCGGTTTGCTCTGCTGCACTGGCATTATCGGTTGCCATATCTCTTGCAGAGGTCATAGCCGTCACAGATTCATTGGCAGCTACACTTAGGGTACTTAATAACTCACGAATTTCATTGGTTGACTGTGCAGTGCGTGATGCAAGCTCACGGACTTCATCAGCAACCACAGCAAAGCCTCGTCCATGTTCACCCGCGCGTGCAGCTTCTATTGCGGCATTTAGGGCTAATAAGTTTGTTTGCTCGGCAATGGATGTAATCACATTTAGTATTTGCGATACATTTTTAGTGTCATCGGCTAACTTATTAATGGTGTTAGCCGCTATATTAATTTCATCGCTTAGAGTGCGCGATGCGTTAACAGACATTTTTACTTGAGCACGGCTTTGATCTACTTCTTTTTCTGCTGTTTGCACGGCATTAGATGCGCTTGCTGCTGATTGTGAAATATCGCCAACACTTTGCTTCATCTCTTCCATAGACTGTTTAACAACATCGGCATCGGTAGTTTGCTTAGTAGTTGCTCGCTCAGCTCGCTCCATCCCCTGTACAAGACGGGTTGAATTCTCCATTAACGGTTCACATACCGCGATGACTTCTAAAACTGTTTCTCTAAGCAAGCTAATGAATGCATTAAAATTTATTGATACCTGACCTATTTCATCTTCAGAGTTAACGGCAAGCTTTGTACTTAATGACCCTTTACCACTTGCTAAAAGACTCAGATTATTAGCGGCATCACTGGCTGATGAACCAATATTACGTGCAATCCAAATAGCCATAAGCAATAACAGTGTTAATGATACAACCGCAACAACCAGCATTAAGTTAAGTGCATCATCTGAGCGTGCTTTTGTATTGGCAACAAGCTGGAAGAAGCGATCATCTGCTTTTTGTTGCGCACTTTTAAAGCTGGTTAAAACAGCTTCATAAAGACTTGTTTTAAGCTGAGCCTGTTGTTGTATTTTACTAAAATCAGCCGTGCCATTAACCATACCGTTGGCAATCGTTGCAGATATTTTCTCATAATTAGTCAGTCGCGTTTTTGTGTCGCTATTAATATAAGATGCATTAATTGTTTCTATTGCGTCTATATTCATGATTAGCTGCTGGTAAGTTTCACTCGCTTTTGTTACTAAATCTTGCTCGCCAAACGTTACAGCCTGAGTATATAACTCATCTAACTTTTCTAAAATGCTTACATTAGCCAAGGTTAATTTGGCAACTTTATAAGAAGATTTCTCCATTTCATCAAGTGATATGCGATTTTCGTTCATAGCAAAGTAATTAACCAAAACAATTACTAAAAATGCGATTATCGCTATAGATGTAATTGCATGTATTTTTTTAGTAATGCTGAGGTTTTTAAAAGAGAAACCTGAAGCCATATTAATTTACCCCGTTTAATTATCTATAGTTATTATCGGCTTAAGATACAAAAATGTTAACTTTATTTTTAACTTTTGATGCTTTTTATACATAAAGTTAAATATACAGTAGTATTCTTTCATAAACACTTACAATTGAAATATAGAGTGTTCTACTCAATGTTCAACATTAATCCAAAAAGAGTTGTTTAATATTTTAAATTTTAGGCACAAAAAAACCAGTAACATTGCTGTTACTGGTTTTTATATTTGGTGCGGATGGGGGGACTTGAACCCCCACGCCCGAAAGCACTACCCCCTCAAGGTAGCGTGTCTACCAATTCCACCACATCCGCATTTTTTAAGCTATTGCTTAGCGTTAAGTCTTAAAGCTAACTTGAGGAAAGAGAGCAACTTAACAATTTAAACTAAATTAATTTGGTACGTCAGAGCTTTGCTCTTTAGTTGATGTTACTGGAACATCTTCTTCAACTGGCGTTACAGTTTCAACAGCTGGAGCCGCTTCTAAGTTTTCCCATTCGTCAGTCTTTTTGATTTGACCGGCAGTTAGGTTACCTAAAACAATACTTAACACGAAAAAGATAGTTGCTAAAGTTGTTGTCGTTTTCGTCATAAAGTTACCGGCTCCTGAAGAACCAAAAACAGTAGACGATGCGCCTGCACCAAACGATGAGCCCATGTCAGCACCTTTACCTTGCTGGATCAAAACCATACCAACAAGCGCTAAAGCTACAATTAAATACACTACTAATAAAATTTCGTACATCTTATACGGTCCCTTTTGCACTATTGCAGATAGCAGTAAATGATTCTGCTTTTAGACTTGCGCCACCAATTAGGCCGCCGTCTATATCTGTTTGTGCAAATAATAATTCGCTATTTTTTTCATTTACGCTACCACCATATAAGATGGTTAGCCCTTGTGCTAAATCGCTGTCTAGTGAAGCAATTTTGTCACGGATAAATTTGTGAACACTTTGTGCCTGTTCAGGCGATGCAGTCTTACCTGTGCCTATAGCCCAAACGGGCTCATATGCTATCACAGATTCTTTCAGTGCTGCTACACCTAATTTATTAATTACTGCGTCAATCTGCGCAGCAACTACCTGTTCTGTTTGCCCGTTTTCTTGCTCTATTTCACTCTCTCCAACGCATAATATAGGTGTTAAACCTACTTGTTGGGCGCGAGCAAATTTTGCGGCTACGGTATCGTTGCTTTCTTTGTATATACTGCGGCGCTCTGAATGACCGACCAGTACATATTTTGCACCTAGCTGTTTTACCAGCTGGGCATCTACTTCACCAGTAAAGGCACCTGGCGTATTCTCTGAAACTGTTTGTGTCCCAGTAGTTACACCACTTGCAATCATTGCTGATATCAGTGGAAACGGAGGAAATAAAACAATGTTTACTTCAGAAGATTTAACATTGTTAATAGCATCAGACAGTTGCTCAACGAGTTCTAATGAACCATTCATTTTCCAATTGCCTGCGACCATCGCCTTGCGTGTTGCCATTTTTCCACTCCACATTAGAAAGCGGGCGAGATATTAACTCGACTCGCCCAAAGTTACAAGAGGTTATTGTTATCAATCAGTTTGTTTGCTCATAGATTCGACAACCGCTGCTATTTTCTGAGCGCTATCGATAACTATTTTTTCTTGTTCCGCTTCAACCATCACTCGTACAACAGGTTCAGTACCTGACTTACGAAGTAATACACGGCCTTTATCTGCTAAGCTTTGCTCTACTTCAGCCACAACAGCAAGCACTTCTGGTGCTTGGGTTGGATCGGTACCGGCAGTGTATCGCACATTAATCATTTTCATTGGGTACTTAGTAAATCCAGCGCCTAAATCTTGAAGTGTACGGTTTTGAGCCACCATAGCAGCAAGTACTTGTAAGCTTGAAATGATGCCATCGCCAGTGCTAATCAAATCTAGATTTAAAACATGACCTGAGCTTTCGCCGCCTATTTTCCAGCCTTTTTGCTGCAGTAGTTCCATCACATAACGGTCACCCACTTTGCTACGAGCAAAAGCAATATTTTTGGCTTTTAACGCATTTTCAAGACCCATATTCGACATTACAGTACCAACAACCCCGCCACCTAGGTTGTCATCTTGAGCGGCTTGGCAAGCAATAATGTAAACTAAATCATCACCATCAAATACGCGGCCATTATGATCAACCATCATTACCCGATCGCCGTCGCCATCATAAGCGATACCTACATCTGCTTTATGCTCAAGTACTTTTTGCTTTAGTGTATCTACGTGAGTTGCACCACATTCATGGTTAATATTAACCCCATTTGGCTCACACGCATGGGTGATCACCTCTGCACCAAGCTCTCGCATAACTGAAGGTGCTATGTGGTAGGTTGCACCGTTGGCGCAATCTAAAACTATTTTTAGCCCTTCTAGTGATAAGCCTTGTGGAAACTGACTTTTACAAAACTCTATATAACGGCCATCAGCGCTTGATAAGCGTGTTGCTTTACCTAGCTTATCAGAGGCTACACAGGTCATTGGTTCGTCAAGCATGGCTTCAATTTGCAGCTCTACAACATCATCTAGCTTTAGGCCTTGGCCATTAAAAAACTTAATGCCGTTATCGTAATAAGGATTATGGGATGCGCTGATCACAATACCCGCTTCTGCGCGAAACGTTTGCGCTAAATACGCAACGGCAGGCGTTGGCATAGGGCCGAGTAAAATAACATCAATGCCGGCTGCAATTAGACCAGACTCTAATGCAGTTTCAAGCATGTAACCAGAAATACGAGTATCTTTACCAATAATGACTTTTTTTGTGCCATGTTGTGATAATACACGCCCTGCAGCCCAACCTAATTTCATTGCAAACTCAGGATTAATAGGCCCTTGACCTACTAAACCACGCACACCGTCTGTGCCAAAATATTTTCTTTCTTGCATTAAAGTACTCCTTGTTTGCAGGCTTGATATACGCCAAGCACGTCTGCAGTTTCTTTTACATCATGCACACGAATAATATGCGCACCGTTTTGTGCTGCTATTAATGCGCCAGCTAAACTACCAGCTAATCTATCTTTTGTATCTCTGTTGAGTAAATTACCAATCATTGACTTACGTGATAACCCCGCAAGCAGCGGTAAGCCAAGCTGCGCATAGTCATTAAATTGAGCCAATATTTGATAATTGTGTTTAAGTGTTTTTCCAAATCCAAAACCAGGGTCTAATATTAACTGGCTTTGTTTTATACCAGCAGCTTCGCATGCGGCGATACGCTGGTTAAAAAAGTCATTTATCTCGCTTGCTAAATCATCATAGTGAGGAGCGTTTTGCATACTTCGCGGTTGTCCTTGCATATGCATTAAGCACACGACTACGTCAGGATACTGAGCAACCACCTCTACTGCACCAGGCTCTTGCAGTGCTCGCACATCATTAACAATATCGGCACCTGCTTCAATGGCTTGACGCATGACTTCAGCTTTACTGGTATCGATTGAAATAACGCAATCACTTTGCTCACGAATAGCATTAATAAGTGGGATAACGCGCTGTAGTTCATCTTCAAGGCTGACATCGGGAGCACCCGGGCGTGTAGATTCACCGCCGATATCTAAAATAGTCGCACCCTCATCAAGTAACTGCATCGCATGATTGAGTGCAGCTGTTGTATTAAAAAACTGGCCTCCATCTGAAAATGAATCAGGAGTAACGTTTACTATCCCCATAATAACGGGTTCGCTGAGTTCAAGCACTCGACCACGTGCAAGGTTAATTTTATTATTCATCGCTAACCCTAAAATATGTTTCTGCAGTGTAATACCAACTCGTTATGATACTTAACCATTTTAAGCGAGGAAAGTCGGACGGTAACAAGGCACGGTTTTCCTATCCAAAGTAGCTAACTTTATTAAACGCATTGGTATAATTTATTAATTACAGCAAACTGATACAAAAAAGCCCCGAACTTCGGGGCTTTTGGATACGTTATTTTAACGATTATTCCGCTTTATCATCAAGGTTTGTTTCATCTTTTTTAGACTCATCTTGTTTAGAGTCGTCGTTTTTAGATTCGCTAGTTGGTTTTTGTATTTCATCAACAGCTTTACCTTTAGAAACATCTTCCTTTTCAGGTTTAGCTTCATGACGGTCATGCGCATCACGTGGTTCACGTACTGGCTGACGCGCCATTAAATCATCAATCTGTTTCGCATCGATAGTTTCATACTTCATCAGTGCATCTTTCATTGCGTGTAAAATATCAATATTTTCTTTCAATATTGATTCTGCACGTTGATAGTTGCGGTCTGAGAACAAACGCACTTCTGCATCAATTACTTTGGCCGTTTCGTCCGACATGCTCATAGAACGACCACCGCCGCCACCCATGTACATTTCGTTTTGATCTTCAGCGTAAAGTAATGGACCTAGCTTTTCGCTTAAACCCCATTGTGTAACCATTTTGCGAGCAATGTCAGTTGCACGTTCGATATCGTTACTTGCACCTGTAGTTACTTTGTCTTCACCATAAATAATGGCTTCTGCAATACGGCCACCATAGAGGCTAGAAATCATAGACTCAAGCAGCTCTTTAGAGTGACTAACACGGTCTTGCTCTGGTAAATACATCGTCACACCCAGCGCACGGCCACGTGGTATAATAGATACTTTATAAACAGGATCGTGCTCAGGCACCATACGACCAACAATGGCATGGCCTGCTTCATGGTAAGCAGTCATTTCTTTTTCTTGCTCACTCATCACCATGGTCTTGCGTTCAGCACCCATCATGATTTTATCTTTTGCAGCGTCAAATTCAGCCATACTAACAACACGTTTATTACCACGTGCTGCATAAAGAGCCGCTTCATTCACTAAGTTAGCAAGATCAGCACCTGAGAAACCAGGTGTACCACGAGCAATCACTGCCGCTTCAACGTTATCACCTAACGGTACTTTACGCATGTGTACTTTTAGAATTTGCTCACGACCACGAATATCTGGTAAGCCAACCACAACTTGACGGTCAAAACGACCAGGGCGAAGTAATGCTGGATCTAGAACATCCGGACGGTTAGTCGCAGCAATAACAATAATACCTTCATTGCCTTCAAAGCCATCCATCTCAACTAGCATTT
Organism: Pseudoalteromonas sp. S1612; assembly: GCF_005887175.1. Taxonomy (GTDB): domain Bacteria; phylum Pseudomonadota; class Gammaproteobacteria; order Enterobacterales; family Alteromonadaceae; genus Pseudoalteromonas; species Pseudoalteromonas undina. The sequence goes on from NZ_PNDH01000004.1 coordinate 30,591, forward strand.
GGTTAAGCGTTTGCTCACGTTCATCGTGACCGCCGCCCATACCTGCACCACGCTTACGACCTACTGCGTCGATTTCATCGATGAAGATGATACAAGGCGCTGCTTTTTTAGCTTGTTCGAACATGTCACGTACACGTGATGCACCAACACCCACAAACATTTCAACAAAATCAGAACCTGAAATAGTAAAAAACGGTACTTTTGCTTCACCGGCAACCGCCTTCGCAAGTAATGTTTTACCTGTACCAGGAGGGCCAACCATAAGTACGCCCTTAGGAATACTACCGCCTAATTTTTGAAACTTAGAAGGGTCACGTAAAAAGTCCACCAGCTCGGTTACATCGTCTTTGGCTTCATCACAACCTGCTACATCAGCAAAGGTCGTTTTAACTTGATCTTCACTCATTAAGCGGGCTTTACTCTTACCAAATGACATGGCTCCTTTGCCACCGCCACCTTGCATCTGACGCATGAAGAAAATCCACACACCAATTAGCAGTATCATAGGGAACCAAGAAATGAAAATGCTTGCTAAAAACGATTGTTCCTCAGGTTTTACACCTTTGACATTTACATCGCTTTTTAACAAATCATTTAAAATATCTTTATCATAAATCGGCATAATCGTTTGAAAACGCTCGCCACTATTTTTTATGCCAGTAATTGTGCCACTGCCACTTTCAATAGACACTTCTTGTATAGAGCCACTACGGGCATCTTTAACAAATTGACTGTAACTTGTTTGACGATCAACTTGATCGCCGCCATTAAAGCTCTGAAATACTGACATAAGCACAACTGCAATAACCAGCCAGAGTATTAGATTTTTCGCCATATCGCTCAAGGGGTTAACCTCTTGTATCCAATTAATTTAAATTCAACTAAACGCCAAGCAACTGTACTACAGTTTGTATCCAGTCGCTACTATATATACTTCCCGAGAACGGGGACGCGAGGCATCCGGTTTACGTATCTTCACTGCTTTAAAACTATTACGTACATCTTGCAAATACTGATCAAAGCCTTCACCTTGGAATACTTTAACAATAAACGCGCCATTTTTCTTTAAAACTTGGTGACACATATCAAGTGCAAGCTCAACCAAGTACATGCTACCCGCCTGATCAACCGAGTTATTACCACTCATGTTAGGTGCCATATCAGACAATACCACATCTACATTTTTACCATCAATGCGTTTTAACAGCGCATCAAGTACAGCTTCTTCACGAAAGTCTCCTTGTAAAAAGTCAACACCCGCTAATGAATCCATAGGTAAAATATCACACGCAACCACTTGGCCTTTGTCACCTACTTTTTCTGCTAAGTATTGTGACCAACTCCCTGGAGCTGCGCCTAAATCTACTACTGTCATTGCTGGACGCAATAACTTATCTCTGTTTTGAATTTCGTCTAATTTGAAAACAGCTCGAGAGCGCCAGCCTTTTTTTTGCGCTTCTTGAACATATTTATCATCAAAATGTTCTTTAAGCCAACGCTGTGAACTGGCTGACTGTTTTTTATTTGTCATAAATTAACACGCAACTAATTAGTAATATTCTCTAGATGGCGTTAGAATACCCTTAATTCAAGCCATATTCAGCAAAATTTGTAATATCATGACATTATCAAACAAACAAAAGCAGTTTTTAAAAGGCCAGGCACATAGCCTTAAGCCTGTAGTTTTACTAGGTTCTAACGGTTTAACCGAAGGCGTAGTAGTTGAAATCCAAAGCGCACTAGAAATTCACGAATTAATTAAAGTGAAAGTGCCAACTGACGATCGTGAAACAAAAAAGCTTATTTTTGATGCCATTGTTCGCGAAACAGGGGCCACCAAATTACAAACAATCGGTCATACGATTGTGCTTTACCGTCAAAGCCCAGAGAAAAAAATTCAGTTACCTCGCGGCTAATAGCCCGTTGTAAAGCTATAAAAAAAACCAGCCGCGG
>NZ_PNDH01000041.1:0-59637 GCF_005887175.1 Pseudoalteromonas sp. S1612
GACCACTCTGCCATCTCTCCGCACGGCCTGAATAATAGGGAAACCCTTGGGCTTTGTGAAGCTTTTTTTTCATTTTTTTGTTCAAGTGATTAAAAAACAACTAATTTGTTCAAACATAAAACAATGAGAGCAAATCCTAACCGGCAAATGAACTTTTATTTAAATTTAGTTGTCTATTGATCTACAAAGGTTTGCCCAAACATATAAGAGTTGGTAATCTAATTTTAGTTAAATTACAGGAACTACTTAGTTTCACTTACAGGAGCTCTACAATGGCGTTTAATCAATCGTACAACACTGCAAAGCCGGTAATGTCGACCATTGAAACAAACAAAGTGCTTAAAAACACTTATTTCTTACTTGCAATGACACTTGCATTTAGTGCAGTCACTGCCGGTATTTCAATGGCACTGCAATTACCTTACTTTATGGGACTTGTATTCACACTAGTTTCATTTGGTCTACTTTTTGTTGTTAATAAAAAAGCAGATACAGCATCTGGTGTATTTTGGGTGTTTGCGTTTACAGGATTAATGGGAGCCGGCTTAGGCCCTCTACTTAATCACTACGCACAATTACCTAATGGCCCTATGCTAATTATGCAAGCGCTAGGTTCTACGGCGTTAATCTTCTTTGGTTTATCTGCTTATGCGCTTAACACTAAAAAAGACTTCTCATTCATGGGTGGCTTTTTAACTGTCGGCTTAATTGTGGTTATCGTGGCAAGTATTGTAAATATTTTCTTAGGTAGCTCGTTAATGTTTATGGTTCTAAACGCAGCAGTTGTATTAATCATGTCTGGCCTAATTTTGTTCGATACGAGCAGAATCATTAACGGCGGCGAAACAAATTATATCCGTGCAACTGTATCTTTATACCTTAGCGTATATAACCTATTTACTTCATTACTTGCCTTACTTGGCGCAAATAATGACTAATTAAATAGTTCTGTTAAAATAGCCCCTTTATTGGGGCTTTTTTATTGGAATAGTTTTGGCACGCTTTGTACTTTCTTTACATACTCCACCATCAGATCACGATACCACTCAACGTATTGTTAAGTTTGCTCATGCCTGCCTAGCGCAGGGACATAGCGTTGATGCGTTATTTTTATACCAAGATGCTATTTATCATGCTTCAACTCATTTTGAGTTAGCCTCAGATGAGTTAAGTACTCCCTCGCTTTGGCAGCAACTGGCTGAAAAAAATATAAATCTAATGTTATGCCTTACTGCGGCTGAAAAGCGAGGCTTAGATATAAAAAATACCGGCGCATTTGCTGTTGCAGGCTTAGCTGAATTTGCCATGCTGGCCAGTGAAGCAGATAAATGGATACAATTTAAATGATTAATGTACTCGTAATTAGTCAGTCAAGCCCATTTGATGACATGCATATCCGCGATGCACTTGATATGACCCTTATTTTTGCTGCCGTAGATCAAAATATTAGCTGGTTGTTTAGCGGCCCAGCTGTGTTAGCGCTTAAAAAAAACCAAAAGCCAAATAGTTTAGGTATCAAAGATTTTTTTAAAAACATTAAAATGTTGGAAATCTATGATGTTGAAAATATTTACGTTTGTGAAAAGTCACTGATTGATTATGGTTTAAGTAAAAGTGAACTACTCATTGAGGCAAACATAGTAAACTTTAATGCCCAAAAACAGTTAATTCACAATCAGCAGCATGTGGTGACCCTATGAGTACTTTACATATTTTTTCAAAACCACTGAATTACTACAGTACCCACAGCTTAGACAATCTAATTATGCTCACAGACAGTGTTTTACTCGTGGGTGACGCTTGCTTTGCAAAAGGGCAATATAGACAATTTGCTGACTCACTTTATATTTTAAAAGATGATGCAGAAGCTCGAGATATATCATTAAATATGAACGACAAAGCAATTAGCTATGATGAGTTCGTTACCCTCAGTTTAACTGCAAAACAATCAATTACTTGGTGAACCATGTTGGAATTTAATAATCAAACAATAGACACTGATAAACAAGGTTATTTGCTAGATCATACTGTTTGGTCAAAAGAGTTAGCCAATGTTATTGCTGAGCAAGAAAACATCACATTAACTGAGCAGCATTGGGAAGTTGTTAACTTTGTGCGAGAGTTTTATCTTGAATATAACACTAGTCCAGCCATTAGAATGTTAGTCAAAGCCATGGCTAAAGCACTCGGTGAGGATAAAGGGAACAGCATGTACTTATACAAACTTTTTCCTAAAGGGCCAGCCAAACAAGCAACTAAAATTGCGGGTTTACCTAAACCTGCACGGTGTATTTAATGAAGCATAAAACTGAACATTCGCCCTCCTCAAAGGGTAAGCGCAATACAGGCCGTACTTACTCTCGAAGTGGTATCAATAAAAGGACAGTAAAAAGACCAATAAAGCCGGCAATAGCGCAGAGCGATAAAAAAGTCATTTTATTTAATAAACCTTATGATGTTCTTTGCCAGTTCACTGACGATCAAAATAGGCAAACATTGGCTGATTTTATTCCTATAAAAGATGTTTACGCAGCAGGTCGTTTAGACAGGGACAGCGAAGGGTTGTTGTTATTAACAAACTGCGGCAAGTTACAAAATACGCTCACAGCGCCTGGTAAAAAAACCAACAAAACCTATTGGGTTCAGGTTGAAGGGACCCCAACACAAGCATCTATCGATGCTTTAAATAAAGGTGTCGAACTAAAAGATGGCATCACCTTACCCGCTGAAGTAACTTTAATGGATGAACCAGCGCTTTGGCCAAGAACTTCTCCTGTGCGAGAGCGTAAATCAATACCTACATCATGGCTAAGTATTACAATTAACGAAGGCAGAAACCGTCAAGTTAGACGCATGACAGCTCATGTTGGCCACCCTACTTTGCGTTTAATTCGCTACAGTATCGGTAAATACACGCTAGAGGGAATAAATAGCGGAGAATTCAAAGATATTGATAATTAACCATCAAGTTGCGTTAATTATCTGTAGCTAAAGCAATACAATTTCTTCCTTGTTTTTTCGCGTAATAAAGTGCGTTATCTGCTTGTTTAAAAAATTGTGCATGATCGCTATCGTGTTCATGCTCTATGGTGTTTATTCCCATACTGACAGACAATATACCTGTAAAGCTATCTTTGTGGGGAATGGCCATTTTTTCAATCGATTTTTGTATTTGTTCGGCAATAAATAATGCCCCTTGCTTACCTGTTTGAGGTAACAGCACGACAAACTCTTCTCCTCCGAATCGCGCTACAAAATCTTCTGGCCTGCAGACGGTTTCAGCTAATTTTTGCGCAACTTGAAATAAACATTTATCTCCTTCGAGATGACCATATCGGTCGTTATACTTTTTAAAATTATCGATATCAATAATGATTATCGAAAGCTCACGATGCTCGTTCGATAACTTGTTAAATTCAGACGTTAGTTTTTCATCAAAGCGCCGCCTGTTGGCTATTTTAGTGAGTGAGTCTAAAAACGCCATATCACTGAGTATTTCTTGAGTTTTTAAACGCTCAGTAGCATCGTTGAATATAGCAATAAATTCTCCTTCAACACTGATACCAGAAACTTGCATCACAATTTCACTGCCATCTTTACAAGAAATCCTGTAATCATTAGCTGGAATATCATCATTATTTTGATTGGCTTGCTCAAGTGACTCCTGCCATAACGTTTGTGCAAATGTTCTGTAATCTTTTTCAGGGTAGGCTAATTTCCACCAAACATTAAGATTAGGTACGTCTTGTAACGTGTAACCAAATACATCAATAAAACGTTGGTTCACTTTTAAAATATCACCAGTTACCATACAAACATCACATACCGGTAAGGGTAGAATCGTGAATAACCGCGCATAATGACTCAACTCATGCTTGCGCATAGGGTGTTGGGTAGTGCTTATAACATTATAGTCTTGTTCTTTGTTTTCACGTTCAAGCGATACATTCATTGAAGCGACAAAATGCCACTCTACCCACCATTTCTCTAACTGGCTTAAAATTGCCTTTTGTGATGATTTTAAAGAGCCTAAAGAGGATTCTATAAGCCTAAACAGCTCAACAATCGGATTAGGCTCTTGATAAAGATAGGGAGCTGGCACAGTTATAATGTCATAAAATAACTTATAAGCTGATTCTTTGAATTGCTGTAGTGAATAATCGTCTTCAAAAGTAAGATTTGACACCGTTTTTTCGGACGCATCCAGCACAAACGACTTAACCAAATGTGATTGCGAGGCGTAATTCATATATTCATTCCATTGATTATATTTTAGGTTATTTAAGTATTTACGTGTTTAGATACTAATTAAGATATGGTAGGTAATCTCAAATGTAAAGTTTTGTTAATGAAGAATAGCGCTACGTAATTAAATACGACAAAAGCAACTTACAAAGTATGAAGCCATCAATATAATTCATCCCTTTTCATTAGCCTAAAAATGAGTAAATTACACACCAAACTACGCCTTACTAACCATTGGATGGAAAAAGTTACAACAAAATCTATTCAATCCCCCATCCTCTCTTTAAGCACCAACAAAATACATGCTATAATCGCGGCCTTTCCAAGTTAACAGTAATCTGTATAAGCGAAATTATTCATGAGCGAAAATAGTCACATTAAAGTCATCGTTGGTATGTCCGGCGGTGTTGATTCTTCTGTATCTGCATATTTATTAAAACAGCAAGGCTACCAAGTAGAAGGCTTGTTTATGAAGAACTGGGAAGAAGATGACAATGATGAATATTGCGCTGCTGCTGAAGATTTAAAAGATGCACAAGCTGTATGTGACAAGTTAGGCATTGAACTTCATACCGTTAATTTTGCTGCTGAATACTGGGATAATGTATTTGAATACTTTTTAGCAGAATACAAAGCGGGTCGTACACCCAACCCAGATATAATGTGTAATAAAGAAATAAAATTTAAAGCGTTTTTAGAGTTTGCTGCGCAAGCACTTGGTGCTGATTTTATTGCAACTGGTCACTATGTGCGCCGAGAGCTACGCGATGACAAATACGTAATGTGCCGAGGCCTAGACGATAACAAAGATCAAAGCTACTTTTTGTATACACTAAGCCATGAGCATATTGCGCAAACACTATTTCCTGTCGGAGATATTGCCAAACCAGAAGTACGCCGCATTGCTGAAGAACAGGATTTAATTACCCATGATAAAAAAGACAGCACCGGCATTTGTTTCATTGGCGAGCGTAAATTCAAAGATTTTCTGCAAAAGTTTTTGCCTGCACAACCTGGAGTAATTGAAGACACCGATGGTAACAATGTAGGTGAGCATGAAGGCTTGATGTATCACACCCTTGGCCAGCGTAAAGGTTTATTAATTGGTGGCATGAAAGAAGGCTCGGGCGAACCATGGTACGTGGTAGATAAAGATATAGAACGAAATGTTCTTGTTGTTGGTCAAGGTAAAGATCACCCTCGCTTGTACAGTAACGGCCTTAATGCAAACCAATTACACTGGGTAGATCGTGTTGGCCCGCAAGGTACAACTCGCTGCACCGTTAAAACTCGCTACCGTCAAGAAGACTTAAGCTGTACATTACTCGTTGGAGAAGATGGTATGGCACGCGTATTGTTTGATGAGCCGCAAAAAGCCGTTACCCCAGGACAATCCGCCGTATTTTACGCTGATGAAGTCTGTTTAGGCGGTGGTATTATTGATTCGGTGATTAAGTAATGAATCAACATCAAGTCATGGCACTTGCTGCCATGTGCCAAGTAGCAAAACAAGTACAAAAGGTTGCTCAATACGGTCGTTGTGATGAACATGACTTATCAACGTTGTTATCAAGTATTGTGCAAACCTCACCCGCCTCTCCTGAGGATGTATACCAAGGCACACAAAATTTGCGTGATGGCTATAAAACATTAATGGCACAACTGAGTGCCGGAGCTCAAAAAGATGTTGAAATAGTTAAATACGTGGGTGGCTTAATGCAGTTAGAGCGAGCCCTTAGTGCCAATAGTAAGAGCCTCAATGAATTAGGTAAACGTATTGATGATATTCATCGTCGTTTAGATCATTTTGCTATTACCGATGACAGTGTTGTTGCCGGTTTAGCAGATATATACTCGTCGGTGCTAAGCCCCCTTGGGCACCGAATCCAGGTTTATGGTAAACCCGAGTTATTAAAACAGCAGCTCACTCAAAACAAAATCCGTGCGTTACTTTTAGCCGGCATTCGTAGTGCAGTATTATGGCGTCAAATGGGCGGCAAACGTCGTCATTTCTTTTTTGCAAAAAGAAAAATTCTCGCCATTGCTAAAACAAAAATTTAATTATCGTTCAAACTAAAATTTAGGAGTTATTATGGAGCTTTCAGCGTTAACGGCTATCTCTCCGGTTGATGGTCGCTACGGCAGCAAAACCACTGAACTACGCAGTATTTTTAGCGAATTTGGATTAATCAAATACCGCGTAACCGTTGAAGTGCGTTGGTTGCAAGCGTTAGCTGCAGCAAGCGATATAAAAGAAGTCCCAGCTTTAAGCGAGCAAGCAAACGGACTATTAAATGCTATCGTCGATAACTTCTGTGAAGCCGATGCGCAGCGTGTTAAAGACATTGAACGCACCACTAACCATGATGTAAAAGCCGTAGAGTACCTACTAAAAGAAAAAGTAGCTGATAACGCTGAATTACATGCCATTAATGAATTTATTCACTTTGCATGTACATCTGAAGATATTAATAATCTATCTCACGGTTTAATGTTAAGTGAAGCACGTAACAATGTTATTTTACCTTATTGCGATGAGCTATTAAGCGCAATTAAAGAAAAAGCTGTTGAATACAAAGCCATTCCAATGATGACTCGTACGCATGGGCAACCTGCAACCCCATCAACTATGGGTAAAGAGTTTGCAAACGTATACATGCGTTTAAAGCGTCAACGTGATCAAATTGCCCAAGTAGAAATGCTAGGCAAAGTAAATGGTGCTGTAGGTAACTACAATGCTCACCTAAGTGCTTACCCTGATTACGACTGGCATACTCACGCAGATAAATTTGTAGCTAGCCTAGGTTTAACACTTAACCCGTTTACCACACAAATTGAACCGCATGACTACATTGCAGAACTATTTGATGCTATTGCGCGTTTTAATACTATATTGCTCGATTTTGACCGCGATATGTGGGGATACATTGCGCTTAATCACTTCAAGCAAAAAACCATTGCTGGTGAAATTGGCTCATCAACTATGCCACATAAAGTTAACCCTATTGATTTTGAAAACTCAGAAGGTAACTTAGGTTTGGCTAATGCCATATTAGGTCACTTAGCGCAAAAGCTGCCTGTTTCTCGTTGGCAACGTGATTTAACTGATTCAACCGTATTACGTAATCTAGGTGTAGGTATGGGTTATGCTGTTATTGCATACCAATCTACACTTAAAGGTGTAAGCAAGCTAGAAGTTAACGAACAACGTTTAGCCGATGAGCTTGACCAAAACTGGGAGCTACTAGCAGAGCCAATCCAAACAGTAATGCGTAAATACGGCATTGAAAAGCCATATGAAAAGCTAAAAGATTTAACGCGTGGTAAACGTGTAAATCAAGAAATTATGGCTGATTTCATTGATGGTTTAGATTTACCAGACGCTGCAAAAGCAGAAATGAAAAAGCTAACCCCAGCCAACTACATTGGTCGCGCTGTTGAGTTTATTGATGATTTAGTTTAATTACTCAAATCTACTAATAAAAAGCGAAAGGTACCTGCCTTTCGCTTTTTTCATTTAGGTCTTAACGTTATAGGCATTCTATGTATCAATTAAAAATAAATGAATTATCTGAGCAAGCGTTTTTAAATCAATATTGGCAAAAAAAGCCACTGTTAATCAAAAGAGGTTTTAGTGACTTTAAAGACCCTCTTGATGCCAATGAACTGGCAGGCCTTGCCATGGAAGACAGCATAGAGTCGCGTATTATAACCAACCATAACCAGCAATGGCAGTCCCATCAAGGGCCGTTTGAAGATTTTGAAATACTCACCGATGAGCACGCTACTTTATTAGTGCAAGCAGTCGATCATTGGCACCCAGAAGCCGCACAATTGCTTGAACCATTTCGTTTTATTCCTAACTGGCGTATAGATGATTTAATGATCAGCTACTCAACCCCTGGCGGTGGTGTTGGACCGCACTTGGATCAATATGATGTATTTATTATTCAAGGAGAAGGCAAACGCCATTGGCGAGTAGGCTTACCTGATGCCTCATTAAAGCAATTTGCTCAAAATAAAAGCTTGTTACAAGTTGAAGCCTTCACCGCAGTAATTGATTGTATTTTAGAGCCTGGTGATATCTTGTACATACCACCAGGTTGTCCGCATGAAGGCTATGCCATTGAAAATGCTTTAAACTACTCGGTCGGATTTAGAGCACCTAATCAACAAGATTTGCTGTCTAGCTTTGCAGATCATATTATTGACACAGAAAGCGGTCAAAAACGTTACACGGATCATACCCTCGCGCTACGTGATTCAAAAGGTGAGCTTACGCAAAGCGAAGTTGATAAAGTAAAAACGTTAATGCAGGCTTTAATAGAAAACGACAGCTTATTTAAAAATTGGTTAGGAAACACATTAAGTCAACCTAAGCATGATATGGATTTAGCCCCTGAAGAAAACCCGTTTAGTACAGCTGAAATTATGCAACAACTTGACAGTGATATGACATTTGAGCGTATTGGTGGCACGCGTGCAATTTACCAATGCATCGGTGATGAGCTGCTTTTAAGTGTTAATGGCGAAAACTACCCTTTACCGCTATCTGATTTAGAGGCTGTAAAACAGCTAACTGATTTTATTGAATTTGATAGCAGCTTGCTGAATTCAACCACACCTAGCCTAGATTTTATCGAAACCTTTACTACACTGGTTAATGAGGGTATTTGGTTTAGCTAGGAGGAGGCTATGGTTTATACTGTTGACAAAGTTGATTGGCAAAGTGAAAAAGATCAACTTCAACAAATAAGAGAGCGTGTTTTTGTTTACGAATTACATATTCCAAAGAATATTGAATTTGATAGCTTAGATGCGCTCGCTCAACATATTCTGGTTACCGATAATATGCACTCACCTGTTGCTACAGGTCGATTATGTAATGATGGTTTAATAGGAAGAATTGCCGTACTACCCCAACACCGCAATCGCAACGTTTATAAATCTCTACTTAATTTCATTGTAAAGCTTGCCGCGGAGCAAGGTATTGAAGCTGTCAGTATTAACTGTATTTTAAATGAAGTAGAACGATTCAAAAATAACGGCTTTACTGTGCAAGGACACGTTTTTATGGAAGCTGGCATTCCAAGACAGAGAATGGAATGCCCCATCACATGCTTTGAAACACGGCCATTTACTTTAGTGCATTAACCAAAAAACGAGCCATTTGGCTCGTTTTTTACTTTATTCTTGTCGGTAATCTTTGAAGAACCGCTGCATTTTCATCATCGCACTGCTTAAATCATCTTTATTAGGTAAAAACACCAATCTAAAATGATCGGGATCTGGCCAGTTAAAAGCGCGCCCATGTACTAATAATATTTTTTCTGCCTTTAACAAATCAAACATCATTTGTTCATCATTTTTAATATTAAACAATTTTGTATCAACTTTGGGAAATGCATACAGCGCCCCTTTTGGCTTTTTACAGCTTATCCCCTCAATTGCATTTAATCCACGCCAAGCAATATCTCGTTGCTCGTATAAGCGGCCTCCGGGGTCAATTAAGCTATCAATGGATTGTACCCCACCCAATGCTTGCTGAATGGCATATTGAGCAGGGACGTTTGCGCATAAACGCATTGAGGCAAGAATATCGAGGCCTTTAATTAAATCTGTCATTAAGGCAGTGCGCCCGCTTAGCACCATCCAACCCATTCTAAGACCAGCGGCGCGATATGTCTTAGCTAAACCGTTAAACGTAATAATGGGAATATCGTCGCACAATGCACCAATAGAAGTATGGGTAACGCCGTCGTACAGAATTTTCTCGTATATTTCGTCACTTAACAGTAAAAGCTTGTGCTCTCGGGCAATGTTGATCAATTCTTCAAGCAAGGCATCACTGTACACTGCCCCTGTTGGATTATTAGGGTTTATTAACACCAATGCTTTAGTTTTCGAGGTGATTTTGCTTTTAATATCATCAATATCAGGAAACCAATCTTGCTCTTCATCACATAAATAGTGAACAGGGTTACCGCCTGCTAACTTTACCGACGCAGTCCAAAGCGGATAATCGGGTGCAGGAATTAATACTTCATCGTCATTATTTAACAAAGCTTGAGTGACCATTTGAATCAGTTCACTCACACCGTTACCAATGTAAATATTATCAACGTCTAAGTTGTGTAAACCACGCTGTTGGTAATGCTGATAAATAGCAACACGCGCAGAGTAAAGCCCTTTAGAATCACAATAGCCTTGAGCAGAATATAAATTACGAATAATGTCGCGGTGCATATCTTCTGGCATATCAAAACCAAACGCCGCGGGGTTACCAATATTAAGCTTAAGTACTTTTTGGCCCTCATCTTCCATTTTTTTAGCTTGCACTAAAACGGGGCCACGGATGTCATAACAGACGCCGTCTAATTTATGACTCTTTTTTATTTCTGACATTGTTACCTCTAAAGAGCAAGTTAGCCTTAAGACTAACTCAGTAAAGCCGTGAATTACTAGGGGAAATTAAGCGCTTAAAACTGAAAAAAATTCACGTTAATACTTTATTCTGTTCTTCATTAAACGGGTTTATCGCTGAGCGTGCCACTCATTTAATTTTGCTTGCGAGCCAGTAACTTGCGCCATTAAATTATTTGCTGCATCAACAGCCTGCTCGTCATTCCCATTATTTAAATTATATTCAATTAAACGTGCTACCTCGGCTAAACTTGCCGCTCCAAATTGAGCCGCATTTGATTTAAGGCTATGAGAATGGCGAATTGCAGCCTCTTTATCTTGGCCAAGCGCTGCAATAGTTTCGTTCCCTAAGCGCTCAAATTCCGCACAACAAAATTCCAGCGTATCTGGAAATTGTTCACCTAATAGCGATTCCATACTTTCTAAAGCGGATTCGTCGATACTGATTTCTGTCATATTGATGCCCTATAATGCGTTCCTGCAATTTATATTTCATCTCTTACTCTATATCTAAGCACAAAAAAAACCAACTTTATTAATGCAAAAATGTATAATTAAGTTAAATGTATTAATCGAATGGTTAGCTTATGGCACGTGCCCTTTGTGAACGCTGTAATTTTTCGCTAAGCACCTGTATTTGCAATGCAATCACCTGTGTTGATAATCAAACTCAGGTTGTTGTGTTACAGCACCCCAGTGAAGCAAAAATTAGTAAAAATACGGCACAGTTATTGGCATTAAGTTTAACGCGATGCAAAATAATTATAGGCGAAAATAATCAAGATTTTGCTTGCTTGCAAAAGCTGCCGCTCAGCTCGACCGTGTTACTCTATCCAAACGAGGACGCAATTGAGTTAGATGTAGCTAATGACAATGAAAACGTGCGACCCATTACACATTTAATAGTGCTCGATGGTACATGGAATAAAGCCTTTAAAATTTTGCAATTAACCCCACTATTACAAAAGTTTAAAACAGTAAGCTTTCGCCAAATTCCCACGAACCGTTATACTATTCGTAAAGCTCCAAGAGCAGATAGCTTGTCAACGCTAGAGGCCGTAGCGCATAGTTTATCGCTTATTGAAGCACTCAATCCGGCGCCGTTGTATGATTTATTAGATGAATTAATTACCAAACAAACCCAACATATGCCCGCTCACGTAAAAGCACGTTACCTGTAATTAAAAATGAAATAACCAATGCGTAATACCCCTTCTCGATTAAAGCGTGGATTTTCACGCCAAGGCCCTGACTATCGTTTTGACGACCAAGTTGATTTTAGTGATATTAGAACGACTTTTGGTTTTCGTTCGATGGTAGTTGGTAAATGGGTGACTAAAGAAGAGCGATTTATTAGTGCCAATCTAATTTATGATGCGCTAGCTGATTTAGCGCAAATTTTACATTTACCGCCAACAGCAATTGGCCTTCGCGGTAAGCTTAACTTTGCCTTTGGTCACGGTGGGCAAAAAGGCGTGCAAGCACACTATAATGCTTACGATCAAACTCTCGCACTGGCAAAAAACGCAGGCGGCGGTGCTTTAGCCCATGAGTGGTTTCATGCATTTGATCATCATATTAGTGAGCATTTATTTAAATCAAAAACCCGCTTTGGTTTCGCCTCTAAGTTATGGTTATCAAACTCTCCCGATTTGAGTCATCCACTTAATGATGCACTTAATCAATTTTATAAGCAGGTATTTTTAGAACAAAACGGTGAAGATGCGAATGAATTTGTACAACGCTGTATCGCGTTTGATAAGAAGCACAAGCAACAATACATGAGTATGCCAGAGGAGCTTGCAGCTCGTTGTTTTGAAGCATGTATAAACCAGCATCAAACAATCAAAAACAGTTTCTTAGTCAGCGGGTTAAGTAATAATAGTTTAATTTATCCTGAGTTAAAGCACACATTACACGCCAATGAAGCACTTAACCATTATTTTCAACTATTAGGTTATGTGCTTCATCAACGAGAAAAATAATCTATTCCTTAGATTGGTTATTTATCGTCACTAATACGGCTTGCTACCGCGCTATTCTGATCTTTATATTTGGCATCAATGCGGGTGTTATAAGGGTTTTCACATGGACCGGTGAGCGTTTCAAAGCTCATTGCACCAATCTTCATCATGGGTCTAAGCGCAAGTGGCAGTTTACCCGAGTTATAAAACTCTAAAACAATATTACCACTCCAACCAGGGTCGATTCTGTGTGCGGTTACATGCACCATTAAACCTAAACGTGCCAGCGACGAACGCCCATCTAACCAGCCAACGATGTCTGCAGGCAGGGTTACTTTTTCATAGGTTATTGCTAATGCAAGCTCGCCGGGGTGTAAAAAGAATGCTTCGCCTTCATCTAGTACAATTTCGTCGCTCATAATTGATTCTAAGGCTTTATTAAGCTGATCTTTTGGACCGCTTAAGTCAACAAAAGCGGCATTATGGGCATGAAAAGTTCTAAACTTATTACCCAAACGAAGGTCCGCAGTCACCCCAGAAATCATTTCACTGGTCGGGGCGGGCTCAATAACAATGCGCCCGTCGTTTAAATATTCTTTTATATGTGTATCTGAAAGTCTCATTTTTAATCTTCCGTAATCACAACTTCAATCGCGTTGTGATGTTGTTGATAATAAAGCGTACTGGCGATGAGCCGTGCGGCTGCACTGTAAGTTTCACTTATAGCTGCATTTGCATCATTGGCAATCAATTTACCTTGTTCAGAGGATTCTCTGATATTAATCGCAAGCGGAATATGTGAAAGCACAGGAACACCATGCTTCAAGGCTAACTTTTGTGCGCCATCTTTACCGAATACATGATTAGCTTCACCGCAATGCCCGCAAATGTAATGGCTCATATTTTCAATTAAACCAAGCACTGGCACGTTTACTTTATTAAACATAGCAATGCCTTTTTGCGCATCTGCCAACGCTAAGTCTTGTGGCGTTGTAACAATTACAGTGCCACTGGCAGGTACTTTTTGGCTCATGGTTAATTGAATATCGCCAGTGCCTGGAGGCATATCGACGATTAAGTAATCAAGCTCACCCCAATCGGTTTCATTTAATAGCTGACTAAGCGCGCCTGAGGCCATAGGACCGCGCCATACAGTTGCATCGTCGCTAGGCACTAAAAAGCCTATAGATTGCGCTTTAATACCGCTGGCATCAAATGGTTGTAATTGTTTGTTGTCTTTAGTGACAGGCTCACTGCCTACCAAACCTAACAACATAGGAATAGACGGACCATAAATGTCGGCATCTAAAATGCCTACTTTAGCGCCCTCGTTTTTAAGCGAACCTGCAAGATTTACAGCCGTAGTAGATTTGCCTACCCCACCTTTGCCTGAGGCCACTAAAATAATGTGCTTTATGGCTTTAAATTTTGCAGGCTCTTTAAGTGCCACAACCGCACTTACATTTACCTCGATTTTAAGTCGCTCAGCTAAAAAATTAGCAACATGCGGCATTTCAGATTGCGCGGCAAAAGGAAGAGTGAGTTTAACAATAATTGATTTATCGGTGTTTTGAGTAATATCAGCAATAAAATCTTGCTCAATACCCACAGCAAAAGCGACACTGCGATAGGCCGCTAAAGCAGAAATAATCGGTTGTTTTTGCACCGATTTAGCAGAGAATAGTTTTGACAGTCCAAACATAGCAATAAAATAGCGTTTCTTTGATGAAAAGTGCCACGGAATTATGTAACATTCAGGGCATTAACACCAGTCAATTAGTAAATATCAATAAGCAGTGTACTCTGTTACTACCGCGCTTATCGATAATGTAATAATTTTCATCTGTTCCTAGCTAGGAACGCTTAATTTGGAATGATTATGGCACAGCGAAAGATCCTGATTACTAGCGCATTACCTTATGCCAATGGCCCTACCCATTTGGGGCATTTATTAGAGTATATTCAAACTGATATTTGGTCGCGTTTTCAAAAACTACAAGGCCACGAAGCATACTACGTGTGCGCCGATGATGCTCATGGCACACCTATTATGCTTAATGCGCAAAAGCAAGGGATCACGCCAGAGGAAATGGTTAAAAACGTTAGCATAGAACGCCAACGCGATTTTGCTGATTTTAATATCAAATTTGATAATTACCACAGCACTCACAGCCAAGAAAATAAAGAATTTAGTGAGCTTATTTATAACCGCCTTAACGATGCCGGTCATATTAAAAAGCACACTATTTCTCAGTTATTCGATCCAGAAAAAGGTATTTTTCTGCCAGACCGCTTTGTTACTGGCACCTGCCCTACCTGTAAATCAGAAGATCAAAATGGTGATAGCTGTGATGCCTGTGGCGCAACTTATAGCCCAACAGAGCTAATCAACCCACGCTCTGTCATGTCGGGTGCTGAGCCTATTTTAAAAGATTCTGAGCATTACTTTTTTGACTTACCAGCCTTTGAAGGCATGCTTAAAGAATGGCTACACTCAGGCACAATCCAGCAAGAAATGGCGAACAAGCTAGATGAGTGGTTTGCCGATGGTTTGCAGCAGTGGGACATAAGCCGTGATGCACCTTACTTTGGTTTTGAAATTCCAAACGCACCAGGTAAATATTTTTACGTATGGCTAGATGCGCCTATTGGTTATATGGCGAGCTTTAAGAACTTATGTGACAAACAAGGCATCGACTTTGATGCGTTTTGGCAAGAAGGGTCTGACGCTGAGCTTTATCATTTTATTGGTAAAGACATTATCTATTTCCACAGCCTGTTTTGGCCTGCGATGTTAGAGGGCGCTCAATTTAGAAAGCCTACTAACGTATTTGCTCATGGATTTGTTACGGTGAATGGCGCGAAAATGTCTAAATCAAAAGGCACGTTTATTAAAGCGCGTACTTATTTAGATAACCTAGATCCTGAATTTTTACGTTATTACTACGCAGCTAAACTTAATAGTGGTATTACCGATTTAGACTTAAACCTAGAAGATTTTGCACAGCGTGTAAATTCAGACTTAGTGGGTAAAGTAGTTAATATTGCGAGCCGTTGTGCTGGCTTTATTACTAAAAAGTTTGACGGTAAGTTAAGCGACACAATTATGGAACCACAGCTGCTTGCTGAGTTTCAAAATGCCTCAGCCACTATTACTGAACATTACGAAAATCGTGAATACAGCCGCGCAATCCGTGAAATTATGGCGCTTGCTGATAAAGCAAATCAATTTATTGATAATGCTGCGCCTTGGGTGCTTATTAAAGACGAGTCTAAGCAAGAAGAAGCGCATCAGGTATGTTCGTTAGGACTTAACTTATTCCGCGTACTGATCACTTACTTGAAGCCTGTACTGCCTGGTATGGCGACAAATGTTGAAGCCTTTTTAAATGATGAGCTTACATGGCAAGGTGTGCAAACTGCACTAATAAGCCACCCTATCAATAAATTTAAGCCGTTAATGCAACGTGTTGAAATGGACAAAGTGAATAAAATGGTTGAAGAATCAAAAGAAAGCTTAATCGCTGAAAAAGACAAAATCGATCCTAATAGCCCACTGGCAAAAGAGCCTATCGCAGCTGAGATTGAATTTGATGACTTTGCAAAAGTAGATTTACGCGTTGCTAAAATTGCTAAAGCAGAGCACGTAGAAGGCGCAGACAAACTGCTTAAGTTAACTCTTGATTTAGGCGGCGAAACGCGCCAAGTATTTGCAGGCATTAAATCAGCTTACGCACCAGAAGACATCGAAGGAAAGCTAACTGTGATGGTTGCTAACCTTAAACCACGTAAAATGCGCTTTGGAATGTCTGAAGGTATGGTACTTGCTGCAGGCCCGGGCGGTAAAGAAATATACATTCTTAACCCAGACGATGGTTCAGAGCCTGGTATGCGAGTAATGTAAGCACTGTGCTTGTTTAAAAAGCCGCTAAATATTTAGCGGCTTTTTTATTGTTGACGTTATTTAGCTAAAGCGACTACTTTTGCTAAATGAATCACTAAGCATTGAGAGCTAATATAGATAAACCAATTTATATAGCGCACTTGAGGATAAAAACCTTGTCCTTGGTTACCATAAATCCAAAAAGCACCAATAATGGCATCAGCCAATGCAGCTAGTAAAAGCCCTAAGCTCACCCATATAATTGGTTTGGGCGCATGAAACCCACCATAAGTAACAACCAACACAAGACCCATAAGCCCCACCGAGGTTACTACAACACTATAAACGCCGGTCATAGCTAAAATAGGTATACCAGCGCCATCAAGATACATAGAAGCGAGTGACGTAGCACTTATCACCAGTACAACAACCATAAAAAGTATGCTTTTTAATTGCGATATAGCTTGCTGCCTTTTATAGGCCAACACACAGGCTAAAAATAAAAGGCTATAGCCAGGTGCAAAAAATAAAATTGAATCAATTAAGTAGTCATGCTTTATTAACGTTGCATAGCGATGATAGTGCTGGGATAGGTTAAAGTTAATCACATCCCCTACTGTGCACAGCATTAAAGCTGCGCTACATAGAACCGCTATAAAGCGTAACTGCTTATCTTTAAACTGATGAAATACCCAAGCAGAAATTGCCACACTATTAAACATCAGCAAACACAGCGAGCTCACTGTTAAGAACAATAAAATTTCTTTATTTTTAGGTGTAAAAAGTCCTATCAACACCACAACCAAAGCGCATAGCCAAGCAATAAAAGAAATAACTTGATGAGGGTGTTTTATAGTTATGTAATTGATTGCACTATCCAAGTTTGAAATTCATAAATTTAATTTAGCAAATTATTATCGCTTAGGGTTTATTTTTTTTATGCCCCGTTTGCATTTCTTTTTGTGTTTTTAGCCGACATTGTGCCAACTGCTCAAGTCGAATAGCTTTAATTGCCGCCAAGGGGTCATCAGCACTAAGTCCACCAGCATCATAGGTGTTTTGTTGATTTATTACTTTATTATCATCTTGTTTAGTATACATATTATTCTCACTTGGGACCGTTTATCGATTTTAGCCACGGTACATCGAATAAAAAAGTGCTGAAACACTGTACGATTTAGTTGAAAAATACCTGACACTCTATATATTAGTAGTTACTAATATTAAGGGGTGTATTATGCGCATTATTTTACTTTTTTCCAGTTTATTTATTTCATCCGCTGCTTTTGCTAACAATGTTGACGATGCGCGCAAAACTATTAAGGCATTTTCAACTGATTTAAAACAGATACTGGTTAGCACAATGCAACAAAATGGACCTATAGCGGCGATTAGTGTATGTAATACAGCCGCACCCGCTATCACTTCACAACACAGCAATAGTGCATGGCAAATTAGCCGCAGTGCGTTAAAAACACGTAACCCAGATAATCAACCCGATAAATGGTTAAGAAATGTTTTATTAAATTTTGAACAACGTAAGCTCAATGGCGAGCCTATAGCAAAAATAGAACACCAAACACAAAGGTCAGATGGCTGGTATTTTATAAAAGCGATCCCCACTCAAAAGGCGTGTTTAGCATGTCATGGCAGTGACATTGCCCCCGCAGTTTCTAAAAAAATAGCGACTTTATACCCTAATGATCAGGCAACTGATTTTAAACTGGGTGACATTCGTGGCGCATTTGTAGTTAAAAAAGCCGATTAAAAAGCACCAACAGTAATTACGTCATTAAGCATTAGCTGCGTTTCGTTTTCTTTGGGCAACATATAAAGTATACGGCAACATTACGAGCTGATTTAATATGATAGCTAATATCAGCGCAAACAATAATGCACTGGTGGTTAAAGGGATCCCTAACTTAAAGTTATTGAGTGTATTTTGTAATCTTTCAAAACGATCAGGGGAGAATATATACAGCAATTTTTGCACTAAATTACCTTGCTCAAATAGCTTCATACCTTGATTTAAGTCTACGAATAGCATCAAGGTTTGCTGTTTTTGTTCTGCATCGGCTCTGACACTCGGTTCCGTGTTTGCTAAATGACGGTTTATCATTGCTTGTGTGCTAGAAAATTTATATTGCTTTGCTGTATCTGCATAGCCATCAACTTGCCACTTGGTCGCATGATACAAGCCCGCTAAATGTTGTTGGTAATGATCACTTAGCTGCGGTAGTTGCAATGCAATAATAAAAGCGCAAGCAAATATTAATTTATCGAACATGTTAACGATCATCATAATCCTTTGTGCTGCTCTAATTTAAACAGATAGATGGTGTTACTATGCTATACCATTTACTTAGTTAAGTGACTTACTTTTATGTAGATAAATTTTATCGAGAGAAAGGTAAATAGTTATTTCAAGCTCGTAAATAATAATCCTTAACGTGATAAATGGTAGTATAAGTATGATTTCAATACCAAAGCGCTAAGTTTTTATTGATCACCATAATGTTTACG
The DNA here is from genome assembly GCF_005887175.1 of Pseudoalteromonas sp. S1612. Classification (GTDB taxonomy): domain Bacteria; phylum Pseudomonadota; class Gammaproteobacteria; order Enterobacterales; family Alteromonadaceae; genus Pseudoalteromonas; species Pseudoalteromonas undina. Next base: position 19,039 of record NZ_PNDH01000041.1, read on the forward strand.
TGTTGCTAAAATAGCAACATTTCTGTAGATAAAACCCCGTGAATAGCTGAAACACTTACTAGAACGAGCATAAAGTATTAATACCTAATTCCAAATGCCCTCTTTAATACTAGTGATTTTTACACTATATTAAAAGATAATTAAGCGTCTGTTAATATTGAGAAAGAGTTTGTGGAAGCGAATAAAAATAATACCACTGTTGAAGAGAAAGCAACTGAAGATCAAAAAAAGTTTTTCCTCGATTTACTTCCAGGGAAATTAATTGATATACAATTTAACAACCCTATTCAGGTTCGCTTTAAACTCACTTTAATCGGCTACGACACCGGTAAATATTTAATATTAAAATACCCTGCTCAAGCAGGTAAAAACGACTACAGCGATATTTTAGTTGAAGGTAATGGCGCCATTGTTCGTTATATCATCGAAGATGAGCGCGGTGAATGTGTGGCTTTTTCTACCAGTATATTAGCGATTTCATTTCGCCCTGAACGCTTAATTTATCTAGCGTACCCTAAAAAAATCGAAAGCCGTCAATTACGTGAAACTAGCAGACTACCGACTCATATTCCAGCTAAAATAAGTTTACACAAAGGTGATATAGACGCCGATAATAAGAGCTTATTGCATGGGTTAATCATTGATATTTCACCCAGTGGCTGCCGTTTTGCGATACATGTGAGCTCTGGATTTGTAGCGCTAAAAAAACGCCAAGTATTTGTGCATATTTTGTCACCGATAGACAATAAGTCTGTCATAGTCACGTCCTATATCAGAAATAATCAAATGAAGGGGAATCGCCTTAGTGTTGGTATCGAGTTCGATGCATCAGAGCAAACTAAGCTAAATGAGCTACTCGAAGCGTATTCAATTGATATAGATTAGAAAATCACAAACGAATTAAGGCTAAAACCTTGTGGTTAGGCTTGCTAACAGCAGTTCTATTACTCTAAAGGTTTTAAAAATCTCTCTGCTCTAGGTAAATAATAGTTATCGTAATCAAGCGATACAATCACACGCTCGGCTTTACCTAGTAATTCATCACGTGGGATAAGCCCTATTACTCTAGAATCTGCACTATTATCACGGTTATCACCCATAGCTAAATAGTAGTGTTCAGGAATTGTTATTTCATCAAAGCTCGATAAACGTGATGGTGTATTACTAACGCGGATTGAATGCTTATAACCATTTAAGTTTTCTATTTTATCTAAAGAAGTCGTATTACTTTGCAAATGTGTGTAATTAAGCTTTTCACCGTTGATTATAAGTTCATTATTTTTAAGTACAATAGTATCTCCAGGTACACCTATTACTCGCTTAATCAAACGGTTATCCGCTACTTTCGAGTCAAATACAATAATATCGCCAGTTTGTGGGTCCCCCATTCTCAACAGGGATACATGCGTAAATGGTATACGTAAATCATACGCCATTTTATCGGTAAGGATTCGATCGCCTTCTTCAATAGTCGGTTTCATTGAACCTGTTGGTACTTCATACCAATCGGCGACGGCACTTCTAAACACACTCATTAGAATAATGAATACAATTAAAGAACGATTATTTTTCCAAAATTTATAAAGTCGCTTCATGTTTTGTCTCTGCTATGGGTTAAGTATTTATTTGACTGTATAAACGCAGAGCCGTTCAAAGGAGTGTGTAACAAAACATGTTTAATGATAGAGACATGTATAAAACATGTCTCTAAAGGTGGTTTACTGCTGATTTAACTTGTCTTTCGCTTCTTGTACTTTTGCAAAATCAAGACCTAATTCATCAGTGGCTTCTTTAATCAAATGCGGTTGAGTCATCACCACAGCCATTAGTTGCTGAAGCTTTTCAGGTGGTATACCCAGCTCTTGCACTAATGCCATGGCCATCATTGGGTTTTGGGTAAATGCTTCAAACAACGCAGCTACTTTTTCATCACTAACGTTGTGCTCTTTTAATATTGCAATAATTGGATTCATTATTTGCCTTAATATTTTATAGTGTTCACTAAATTATATGGGCGCACAGCCTAATTAACAATATTAATCCCGCTGTGCTTGCTTATATCATTCAACCAGTAGCACAACTTTACCGGAATTCTCGTTGCGCTCTAAAATATCATGAGCCTCACTGGCTTGCTGCCATGACATGGTTTTATAAATATTAAAGTCATAGTTGTGGTTGGCAATATCATCATAAAAACGCGCTACAAAAGCATCTCTCAGAGCACGTTTAAACTCAGTACTGCGATTACGTAGCGTTGATGCATGAAACGAAATCCGTTTTTGTAATAAGCGCGCAAAGTCCACCTCTGCAAAGCGCCCGTCTAAAAATGCCAGCATAACAATCTGACAATCCATTGCGGCCACTATGGCATTTTTATTTAAATAGCTACCAGAAACAGGGTCAACAATTGCGTTTGCAGTGAGCTTATGTGATTTCATATACTCAACAAAATCAGTGGTTTTATAATTAATTACGTGGTCAGCACCCAACCTTTTAGCATGTTCACACTTTTCATCCGAACCCGCGGTAATCACTACTTGTGCACCAGCACTTTTTGCCATCTGAATAGCCGCCCCACCAACACCACTGGCACCGGCATGAATAAGCGCCGTTTGCCCTGATTGTAACTTGCCTAATTCAAATAGCGCACCAAAGGCTGTTAAATACACTTCGCTTATAGCAGCACCTTGCGCCATAGAGATATGATCGGGCAATATCATTAACTGCTGCGCATCTACTGCGACGTATTCACTGTAAGCGCCACCAGCACATAAAGTAAAAATACGCTTACCGAGCCATTTAGGGTCTACCTCACTGCCAAGCTCACACACGGTGCCTGCACACTCAAGTCCTAAAATAGGGCTATCTCCTTCAGGAGCAGGATACTTACCTTGACGCTGCATACAATCAGCGCGGTTAACCCCAATCGCTGCCACTTTTACTAGCACTTCATTGTTATTAACCTTTGGTTTATCGGTTTTCGAAAACGCTAACTGCTGCTCATGATGTGAAATGTACTGCATAAGTCTCCTTGTATTGGGTTTATTTGATTTTTCGCCACACTTCGGCTTCAACTAGCTGGCCATTTTCTGTAAGAGAATGATGCCACAAATTCCCTTCAACTTTATAATCAAAAGCCATGGTTTTACCCATCAATGATGCAATATTGCCATACTCAAAGGTTTCAATAAATTGCCCATCGGTTAATTGGTACTGGCCACCACCAGCATAACTAAATTGGCCATTTTTTTCTGTGATATAGCTAAAGTGTGTTGCTGTTACTAATTTGATTGAAGTTATCTCTGGAGCTTTAGCGCTGACAAACCCATCTTCTACCGCGTATTTTCCTTGAACAAACTCCCACGTACCTAATAGGGGATTGGCAAATACAGAGTATGGCAATAAAACTAAGCAAGCGAATATAGTAAATTTCATTATAATCCTTATCGTGTTAACTGTGCCTGAAGAAACCAACTCAGCGTTAATTTACTGACATAGTATTAAAACGCCAACTTTGCTTATAAGGGTATACATCTGGAAGCTGACCTTGCTCAATTCCTTGCTGGATCATTTGCCAGTACTTTGCCGTAAATAAATCACTATGGTAATGATTAAAGTGGTTAAACGCACTGTTACTGGCACTAAAAAACACTTTAAATTGACTGGGAAATATATCATTTTGGTCAATATCAAAATAGCTGTGTGAGCTTAATTCTTCTAACGCGTTTTGTGTATTTGGCACGTCTCTAAAATTGCAATCGGTGAGAGGGCAAATTTCATCATAATCATAAAATACTATTCGCCCCCAACGTGTTACGCCGAAGTTTTTCATCAGCATGTCACCAGCAAAAATATTTGCACTGGCAAGCTCTTTTATCGCTTTACCATAATCAAGCATCACTTGCTGAAGTGATTTACTATTACATTGATTGATATACAGGTTGAGCGGTGTCATTTTTCGCTCAACGTAAACATGCTTTAGTATTAAGGCTTTGCCGGAAATGACTAAGCTATCGCCAATGTGTTTTTTCATTTCTATTAGCAGTTCATCACTAAAACGGCTTAAGTCAAATGCAAGGTATCTAAACTCATGAGTGTCAACTAATCGCCCTACTCTGTCAGCTTGTTTTACAAAGTTATATTTATCTTTTACTTGTTGTTTAGTTGCTGTTTTTGGGGCACTAAACTTATCTTTTATTACCTTGTATACGTAATCTAGGCCGTCAATGGTAAAAACTAGCATCACCATACCCGGAGTCCCTGGCGCTAGATGGTACGTGTATTCTGCGGGACTACTTTTAGTCGTATCTACTTTATAACGATAAAATTCGGTTTTTGCATGTTTAATAAAACCAATCGCATTAAATAATTCAAAACGTTGTTTGTGAGGCATTAATACACTGAGGTAGTCAACATAACGAGCAGGTTGGTCGGTATCTACCATAAAATAGGTACGTGCAAAGCCAAATAATAAACTAAGTTGATCAGCCCCCATCATTACAGCATCAATTGTAAGCCCACCGGGGGTATTTAAAATAGCAATTGCAAAGGGCATGTTATCTCCATTTTTGGCAATACATCGCCCTATGACATAACACGCCTTATTACGATAAAAATGCGAATTAGCGTATTCAATATAACCGTCATTTAAGTTTATTAATTCGTATACTTGTCGACATTGCTGCTGAGCACCTTGCGTTAACGTGCTTGTAGCTTAGTTAAATCACTACTTAAATCTTTAAAGGGGACTCTAAACACTTGCTCATTTAATAAGGCTTTAATTGCCTGATCAAACCCTTCTTTTAAGGAGATACGACTTACAAGCCCTTCATAGGAACGCGGCTGACCTCGGTATTTTGCTTTTAATACAAATAAGTGAACTGTGCGAATTTTTCTATCATCCCAAATAGCGCCAAAAGTAGAATTAAAAAATGTATGCGCAATGGGTTGGTTTTCATGCTCTTTTACCATCTCACCATAAATATTTTTTGCCCGCTGCCATGTTTGAGGGCAATCCAATTCATCATAAGCAATCACTCTAACGGCTTCACTTACTTGCTTTACTAAGCGCTCATACACTTGTAAGCGCTCTCTCATTGCTGCTTGCACCTCATGATACTGGCGTTGTTCAAAACGACTTTGTGCCCCTAAGGTGATATTTAAAAATTGTGCAAACATAGCCTCAAAGCCTGCAAATATCGCTCGGGCTAACTTAGTGGCGACCACGGATTGTACCGAATTATGTTGAGAGGTTAATGGCGTGCTTGGCATGATTTAGGCGCTTCTATTTTTAGCAATTATGCTGATTATTTTTTATTAGAGGTTTACACCTTAGCAAGCACACTTTAATTTAGGTAATTAATACAGCAAATAAATAAAATTGATCATATGAATATAAGAAATGTCGACCTCAATTTACTCGTCTATTTAAATGTATTAATAGATGAAAAAAGCGTATCAAAAGCAGCTAATAAGCTTGCTTTAACTCAACCAGCGATGAGTAATGCGTTAAAACGTTTAAGAGATTTATTTGATGATCCTTTGCTGGTACGAGCTGCGGGCTCTATGACTCCCACAGCCAAAGCACTGTCACTCAAACCTGAAATTGAAGCGCTGCTTAAAATGGCAGAGGAGATCACTCAGCCAAGTGAGCAGTTTAACCCAGCAACTGCACAGGTTACATTTCGTATTATGGCAAACGATTATTTAGAATCGACTCTAATTGCCCCCTTTATTTGCGAGCAACTAGCTAAAAACCCGGGCATTGACTTTGATGTGCTCAGTCCCAGTGATGTAAATTTACAAGATATGGAAAAAGGCACTATCGATTTGGCAATAAATCGTTTTAATGGTCTGCCGCGCTCTTTTCATCAAGCGACTGTATGGCGAGATAATTATTGTTGTTTAACCCACCCAAATAATGATTTTTTAACGGATGCTAACTTAAATCAATACCTACAAAGCGAACATATATGGGTTAACCGCGCAGGCTGGGGGCCTGAGCCCGCAGTGACCAATAAGTCAGGAAAACAAAAATTAGGCTGGGTAGATGAAGCTTTGTGGCAATTAGAACAAACTCGTAAAATACGCGTATTTACTCGCCATTACATTATTGCCAGCTTACTGTGTCAATCTGAGCAACTCATAGCAACGCTGCCGCGTCGTCAAGCAAAATTATTAACCAGTCACACTAATTTAGTGATTAGCCCAGTACCATTTCAAGTCGTGCCCATAGAAGTGAAAATGATTTGGAGCCCGTTATTACACCATACACCGGCGCATCAATGGCTTAGACGTGAATTATTAGCGTTCGCAAATACAGTGGTTGATAGGTAAAACATTAAAATATTGATTAAATCAATATCAGTTATTGAAAACAACAATTTCATTAATATTACACTTAGCGCTACAGTGAAGTTAAGCCAACAAACTAAGAGTAATAATTATGCAAACATCAGCAAGCTTCACACAACAAGACGGGTTATTCATTGATGCAAATTTACATCACTTCATTGAACAACAATTATGCCCAAATACACCGCTTGAGACGGGTCACGTTTACCAGTCACTTGCCACATTAGTTGATGAATTCGGCTGTAAATGTCGTAAAAATAAACATCAAGAAAACGATATTCTCGACGTAAACACTTTATTAAGTGCCTATCAACGTAAAAGCCATCCTCATTGCCATGTTGATGCACAAACAACCGAAGCTGTATTAGATGAATACTGCTGTCAAGTACCTGCCATTATTGTAGTTGCGTTAATGGATACGCTCAGTGGCACTGTATGTGACGAGCCAAGTGCACATGAGCTTTATCACAGAGCAGCAGAGCTAACAGAGCGTCCATGTGTTCATCGTCAAGCAACCACTAACGCTTCAGCAGCTTAACATGCAGTCGTTTAAAAGTGCTCGATAACCTTACTAGCAAATTGTTTGCAGCTTAAGGTTGTCGAGTTATGATTTGAATGAGCCAAATCAAAAGTTACCTGCCCACTGGCAAATGTAGTTTCTAAGGCGTTTTCGATTAAACATGCCGCTTCAACCCATCCCATAAATTTTAGCATTAGCACCGCGCTTAATAAGCTACTACTTGGGTTTGCCTTATCTTGACCAGCTATTCGCTCGAACGTGCCATGGGTCGGCTCAAAAAAAGCCACCTCTGTATTTAAATTGGCGGCAGGCATAATCCCTACCCCCCCAACCTGTGCACTGAGCATATCGGCTAAAAAGTCACCATTTTGATTTGTGGTAGCCACCACATCAAATTGCGCAGGATCCATCAAGCATTGCTGCAACATATTATCGGCAATTACTTCTTTAATAATCAAGGGGGGTAAATTGGTTCGATGTATTTCAAGCCAACGCCCATTTTCATGTTCTTTGGCATTATATTCTTGTTTTGCGAGCGCAAAGCCCCAGCGTTTAAACGCCCCATCGGTAAATTTAAGAACATTACCTTTGTGCACTAACGTAAGTGACTCTCTCTCATTTTTAAGGGAATAATTAATGGCAAAGCGTATTAATCGCTCTGACCCTTCTTTAGATATATTTTTAATCCCTATACCACACTCTTGAGCGAAACGAAGACGGGTTACGCCCATTTCTTCACACAAAAAATCGAGCACTTTTTCACTTTCAACACTCCCCGCCTGCCATTCAATTCCTGAATATACGTCTTCACTGCTATCGCGCAACACAGTAATATTAGTGGTAAAAGGGTTTTTTAATGGCGTGGGTAAAGCACTAAAGCCTTTTATAGTGCGCATATTAACAAATAAATCCATTTCATGGCGAAGCGCAACATTAAGAGAGCGAAACCCGCCGCCTAAAGGTGTGGTTAGCGGCCCTTTTATAGCAATTTTGCATTCACGTACCGCATTAATGGTTTCTTGAGGGAACCAGTCACCATCATAAAGCTTGGCCGCTTGTTCACCATTATACACCTGCATCCAATGTATCTTACGTTCCTTGCCATAACAATGCTCTATGGCAGCATCCACTACTTGACGCATTACTGGCATCACATCTAAACCAACCCCATCACCGTCAATATAGGCAATAATAGGTTGTTCGGGTATATGCCACTGTCCTTGATCATCAATGTGAATATTGTCGCCATTGTCTGGCACCTTAATATGTTGATACTGCATACGTCCTCCTACAAGAGAATATATTTAAGCATGCATAACCCTACTTGTCTTCATAACAAAGCGTATAGCGGTTATTCAACGATAAAATGTAAAATTTAAGGTGCTTTTTTAACGGTTAAAATAACGTCAATCGCATTGAGTAGAGCCTCAACTTGTTGTATGTCGAAAGCGTCAGGTGAAGACTTTAAGTTTGTTTCAAAATCAACAGCCTGTTTATACAAAGCTTTGCATTCAAACATTCCAGCCGTTCCTTTGATCATATGCACGCTGCGTGCAAAACCCGTTATATCACCCTGCTTAAATTGAGACACTAACGTGTCTTTTTGTTTATTTAACCCTTTAATATATTCCTGCTTGAGTAGTGCAAACTCCTCATCGGGTAGCTTAATGTTCTCGCATATATCAATATCAAGATAACTTGCAATTTTACTACTAAAACAGCTTCTATCTATAGGTTTGGCAATATGATCAGTAAAACCTTGTTTTAAATAGCGATCAATTTCATGCTTCATCGTGTTAGCAGTGAGCGCCACAATGGGTGTTGTTACCCCTGTTGCTTGTATAATCTTAATTGCTTGCTCACCATCCATAATTGGCATTTGAATATCTAATAAAATTAAGTCGAAGCTTTCATCCATCGCTGCTTGCGCTGCATCTCGACCATTTTCAACAGCGACAACGGTTAACCCCATCCGCTCTAAAATTCGCTTAATAAGCTGACGATTTTCTGGATGGTCTTCAGCCACAAGTACTCTACCCACTAAATTTCGCTGACTATTATTTAAAAATAGCTCTTTGGTTTGTGGTTTACGTATATCGTCAAATGCGTTAACCCATTGTGTATGTTCAGTTGTATTTAACTCCATAGTAAAGCAAAACTCGCTACCCCTACCTACCACAGAAAATACAGTAATATCGCCATTTAGTTTATTTGCTAAGCTTTTTGATATATTTAAGCCAAGTCCAGTACCACCGTATTTACGAGAAATTGACGAGTCAGCTTGGTGAAAGGGAGTAAATAGGTCTTTTTGCTCGCTTTCGGTCATACCAATACCGGTGTCTTCAACTTTAATTATTAGTTGCTTTTGATTGCAACTCACCGTCAGCATTATGTAGCCCTGGGTAGTAAATTTAAGTGCATTGGTTGCTAAATTTAATAATATTTGCCTAAGTCGAGTTGGATCTGAGACTATCCAATCTGGTAATGGAAATTGATAATCAACTTTGAATTTTAAGCCTTTATCGCGGATTTGCTTTCCTAGTAATGATTCAATTTCAGCAATAGTGGCAAACAAATCCGTTTCAACTAATTCTATCTCTAAACGGTTAGCCTCAATTTTCGACATATCCAAAATATCGTTAATTAGCCCAAGTACATGACGACTGTTTTGCAAAATCACCCTGATCCCATGATTTCTTTCATGAGGCTGTATATCACCTAAAATTATCCCATCAGCATAACCAATAATGGATGTCATTGGGGTGCGGATCTCATGGCTCATGTTAGCTAAAAATCGACTTTTAGCTTCACTTGCATCACGAAGCTCCTCCGCCAATTGTTGTAACTCTTGGGTACGCAGTTCGACCTTGTGTTCCAAATTTTTAGTCAGTTCAACATTCTGATGATGCAAAATACTGAATTTATTTGCGACAGCAAAAGCAAGTAATACCGCATCGAGCGCTGTGCCAATAAGTCCAAGTAAATAGAGATCCATTTTTATTGGCTCAATAAGTCCTAGATTAGTTAAATTGCCAACCATATTAGGAATGGCCATAGCCAAATAGGCGAGAACAAAATAGCGAGCTGGTTTAAAGCCACTGATCCAGCTTCGTATACCAACAACCATACCTAGAGATAAAGTTGCCTCTGTTACTAAAGTGGCCCAAATAAAGCCAAAACCAGGCCAAACCATTGCAAAAGGTGCGCCTGCGGTGGCAACAATGCCTAAGTAGATTGATAATCGAGATAACTTAGGAGACGTGTCTTTTAATTTAAGTAAGCTGTTAAAAAATAAAATATTTGTGATGGGAATTAAAGTAAAACCTAACCAATGAAAATGGGCATTGTAAAAACCAAAAATTTGATCCGGTATATGAAAAAACTGGCTCCAAGCCAACACCCAGCATGCTGTGAACATGGCGTAGTACAAATGGGTTTTATCTCTATCACCCAAGTAAATAAGAAAATTGTATAAACCTAACGCAATACCAACCCCAAAGCACAGCAACATAATCATGTTGTCTGAGGTTTTTCTTACAAAAAAATCGTCATAAGATGAAAGCACTAATTTTGGTGGTGTATAAAAATATTCACTTTGAAATTTTGCAATTAATACGTAAGAACGATTAGGCGCCAGCTTAACTTTATTTCCATAGTGAAATGCAAACTCATTTGGGTAAAGCCCCCCAGTGACATACTGCTTTATTGGTTCATCAAAGTTCGATATATCATAAATCCGGGTTTCGATTTTTGAAAGTAACGTGTTATACGGATAGAGCACCAGTTCATCTAAGTCTGTTTTATTTTCAAGTGCTATGACAAACCAAAAACTACCACCAAAAAACGATGTTCTTGATTGTGGTTGTTTATCTTCAAGCCACATTTCTATTTCACTGTGGTTACGGGGAAAAGTACCACTCGTTACCTGAAATACATGACCCTGACCGAGCAAATCAGTATCTTGTTGTTTTAAAGTATAAACAATAGGAGCGAGTGTATCTGCCGGCGCTAAATTGCTAAAGCACAAAAATACACAATATAAAAATAGCTTTAGAACTGCCTTCATTGGCATACTTCGCACCTTAATTTAAAGACTAAAATTAAAACTGATAACTAACATCTAAACCAAAACGCCTGCCTTCACCTTTAAAATCTTCAAGCATGCCAAGGAAAGAGCTTAAATCAAATTTTAAGTGACTATATTGCGTACCAAAGAGGTTTTTCCCCCAAATAGCAATCGCCCAGTTATCATGTTGATAATGTATGTTTGCGTTAAAAATACTATAGCCATCTTGCATAGCATAAGGGTTTTGATTCTGATCAAAATAATAGTCGGATTGATAATCAACTAATAATTGCGTTGTTAGTGGGTGATTCGCCAACTCAAGCGTGTATTCAATGCCTGCACTGAGGTTCCATTTTGAGGTAAACGGCAAACGATTATCTGTTAATGCGTTACCTAAAGGATCAACATATTCTTCAAACTCTGCATGGGGTATATAACCCATAGCAAACTTAACATTCAAATCATCGGTCAGCCAATACTCAAAATCAGCCTCTAGGCCATATATAGTCGAATCTGCCACATTTTCTAATAATTGAATAGGCGGGCTCTGATCAGATACTGAAGGCTGATTCATAAACACCTGTTGGTCATTATAATCATAATAAAATGCAGCCCAATTAAATCGCATGCCCAACTGTGGCCACCAAGACTTTGAGCCAATTTCATGTGAGTTCAATCGTTCTTTTTGATAATCAGCAAGCTGTGCTTGTTCAACCGATGATAAAAACCCACCGTTATAGCCTCCGCTTTTTGCGCCATTAGCAAATCGATAATAGGCATAGGTTGCATCATCCAGCTTAACGTTCACAGCCAACTGACCAGAAATGCCATTATCTGATTGCTCTCCCTGAACACGATAAAATGGCACCTTAACTCCGGTTAAATTGTTAGGGTCTAAAATAATATTAAGCTGGGATGTTGAGTCGTAATCTAAAGACTCATAAGAATAACGAAGCCCAGCGGTAATTAGCCAATCTTGGTTTAATTGATAGTCAAGTTGGGTAAACACTGCAATGCTCTTTGTTTTTATCCTATTATCATAGAAAAAAGTAGCGGTTAAATCTGTCGCTAAAATGCCTCGATAATCTCGTAAAATATCATTTACATTGTCTTGAATAATAGACTCATCAGCATAATAAATTCCCGTTGTAAGAAAATGCTCTGCGAGCTGAGATTGCAACCGAAACTCTTGCGTTACTAAATCAGTATTTAAACCTAAATTACCTTCACATAACCGTGCTGGAGAGCCATCACAATTAAAGGCATGATCACGCTTTAACTTGTTATAGCTAGTTAGTGAAATAAGCTCATTGTGTGTATCCAATTGCCAATTAACATGGGCACTAACCCCCTTACCATCGGTTTTATGTGGCGAATGATTATTAACGCTTACTGTATAAAAATCATCACTGCCATCATTAAATCCAAAGTTATCAAAACAGGTGGTTGAACCTGCTTGTGCTGGCGAGCATCGCTCTCCTGTTAATGGGTTTGCAATAACCCCAATACTGCCAACAGGCTGAACTATGCCATCCCAATCGGAAATATGCCCTTTTATCAACAACTGCACAGTGTCAAAGTCAGCTAAAAAAGATACTCGACCATTTGTTTGCCGCATGCCCGCTGTTGGTGAATCAGCAAAAATATTGTTTGTAGAATAATCATAATTTTGATGGTTTAGCGCAACACGAACGGCTGTGTTGTCTCCAATAGCTGAATTAAACATAGCATCTACACTGGTCGCGTTGTTATTAGCAATACCAGTACTTAAATAACCACTTTGTTCAAACTCAGGGCGTTTAGAGCGGATTAAAATAGCCCCGCCAGTAGAGTTACGACCAAATAAAGTTCCTTGAGGGCCACGCAAAATATCAATTTGCTCGATATCAAATAAGTTTACAATTTGGTTACTGGCAGAGCCCACGGCTATATCATCCACATACATCGCCACCGGCGATGTATTAGCGGTGTTATAATCAACTAACCCTACGCCACGAATATTAACTGCTGGTGGTGTGCCTTCCGCTGCGTTTTGACTAATTTTTAAATTTGGGGCAAATACAGATAACTCTGTTGAGTCTTTAACCTGTTGCGCTTTGAGATCATCCCCTTTTATTGTGCTTACAGAAATGCCGACTTCTTCAATTTTTTGCGCTCTTTTTTGCGCATAAACCTCGATAATTTCCATGTTCGGTTGGTCATCATTTGCACCCTCTACCACTACTTTCGCCTGCAGTGGCAGTAAAAAGCCTGGTAAGCATACCAACCATATATTTTTATTGAGAAGCTTGCCTTTATTTTTCATTTCACGTGACCTTTGCGCTAAATAAATGTAAACAACATGTTTAACTATATACTAATCAACCGATTAAAGCTGTGCTGGAAGAGTATTTTAATTTTTGATAACTGCAAATGCATTTTCGCCACTAATATGTTGTGGGTAACCCACCATTGCTCTGGCTGTTTGCATACCTGCCATAACAGCCGCTTCAACACAACCGACATTAACACCCGTTTTAATCCAGTCTCCGGTAATAAAAAGGTTTGTAAATTTTGTTTCATCTGTCGCCAGTCGATACTTACTTGAACCAGCAACTGACAAAACATAACGCTCACTTGGATCAACGTTTACTCGCCAGTATTGAGCATTTAATCGTTCATCCCCTGATGACGATATTTCATATAATACAGACCAGTCGAACTCATTATTTTGATATGCAAGCGGCCATAAGGACTGCATGTTTTTTTCTAGTATTGCTTCTAGATTTACCTTTACTTGCGATTTAGCCTGTAGAGGAAATTGATGTTCACTTTTTGGTGGATAGTACTCACAAGGAAAAACACTGCAAAAATAAGCAATGTTTTCAGGAGGACAATCAGTAGGCCATTGCTCTTTGTCGACTAAATTCATCATTGCCGCCCACGTATCAAATGGTTCGCTAAAGCCACTTAGAATTGGGCCTTCTTTACTCTTTGGAATATATTGCCAGCCTAATTGCTCGTCTGTTTTATTAAGCCATAGTTGAGCAGCTTGAGTTGCCACCGTTTTGACTTGCTTTGCTTGTGCTGCAAATTTTGTATCCCACGCTAATAATGAAGGGCATACGTGCTCAAGTGACGCCACAGATACACCCAACACAATTCTGTCAAAATCTTCTTTATAGTTTAATTTTTTTATTGGCAGAGACTGCCCAAAATGGTTTTCGTATTGAGACGGCCAGTCTGACCAAAAAGATTCTAAATTAATATCATGCTGCTTTAATAGTGCGGCTTGTTCACTATTAATTTGCGCATAAAGTGGTTCATTTGGCCAACAAGGTAGTTTTTTAACATTAACCAGTGGTTGATACTCTGCGTCTGCGAGCAAAGAAACTTGTTGCTGAAGTTCAACGGTCTCGACAAAACTCTCTCCTTGCTCACTTAGGCTGGGAGTCAGGTTTTGCAATTGATGAAAATACTCAAACTTAACCCCTCTTTTTTTTAGTAATTCGTACAAGGGAGCAAAGATGACATCGCCCATCCCCGCTTGCATTTTCCACATGACCCCTCCGCGGTAACACAGCGCGATGCGTAACATAGCCAGTGATGCGACACCAGCCTCAACATTGGGCTTACTTAGGTCACCCGCAGGGTACGCAAACACCAAATCATAAAACCCTCGTATAGGCGCCGAATTAGCACTGTATTGCTCATTTGCTCCATTTCTTATAAGCCATTGCCTAAAATCAAATTTATTTATAACCTCAAACCCTTCTCGATATACTTTGTCTTTTACCAAACCAACTAGCATTGCGATAGCAAGGTCTGCGCAAATATATAACCGTCTAAGCTGCGCATTATTGTCTAACAACTCAATCATTTCGCTATTAAGCCAGCGCTTTAGCTTTCTAACTATATACCAAATAACAAGGCCATCTTTTTTCTCATAGGCTTGGGGGTTTAATGTATTGTCGGCGTGGGCAAACTTATTTAATGTATTTATTAATAAGCTTGGAGTAGAAGCAACTTCACTCGAATATTGTTTTATATCATCAGCAAAATCTCGCCAAGCATCTTCGGTATCATCAACCAAATCTGTTATTTGTTGGTGCAAGTGCCGTAATAAAGATTGATCTCGTGTTTTTTTTGTACTTAATTGTATATTTTTATTAGCTTTTTTTGCTGCTGACTGTAAATCAAATATCCACTTTTTTAGCCAAGCTAGGGTCATTTTAATAAAATCCCATGGCGTTATATCTAAACTTCCATCAGCAGGATTCCCTGCAAGTAATGGGAAATCAATTGGCCATGTTTGCCATTGGTCATCAATATATTCTTCTAAGGCTATAAAGCTATGCGGTTTTAATGCTTGCTGCCATGTAGATAAAGGTGAATCGGCTGGCCGTTGTAATTTAGTGTAAACCGTTTCTATTGTTTTAAAGCTATTTACATAAGCACCAAACCAAACATGTAAGCCATGCTCTTCAATACGCTGCCCGCTAGCCGCATTTCGACCACTTGCTCCTTTACCACCCAAACGCCAGCCTTGTTGGTATACTGTGATAGTTCGATGCTGTTGCCAGTCAGGTTGCTCAGTTAAATACAGTGCAGCAGTCATAGCCGATACACCGCCACCAATTATCACGATTTTTTCTTGGTTCATGGTAAATCCTTCTAAGCAATTTAAATTTTAGTTGCGGCTAACTGGTCGAAATCCATTTGCACATAAAAAGGTAAGTGCAGCGCTTGACTACCTAACTTTAGACCAAACATATCGGCAAGTGGAAAACTATCTAATTTATTAAGATGCAAAGTAAACTCAGGTTTCAAAAATTTAAAGCTATGTATTTTTTTAATCATTGAAGGTGAGTGCATTACGCTCTGGTATACCGCTGAATCGCCACTGCCATCAGGAAATTGTTTTAACAAAATTTGATCCATTTGTGGATTAACAAAGCCACTCAATAACTGCTTTAATAATGAAAAATCAATATCTAAATGTTTGCGAGAAAACAAATTTGCTACTTGATCGCCAAAGTTATCAATAATAGATAAGAAATCGCTATCTTGGTGTTTAGAATTTATAGTAATTGAAAATAGCTCATGCATTTGTAGCTTTGATTCAGGGGAGAAATGTTCAAAGCATTCTAAAGATATTGAAAAATTCGATAGCTCCGATACACAGCTGGGCATGGTGTAGTCACACAAATACTTATTATAGCCCCATGTTTCGCGACCATTAATAAGTGCATAAATGTTGTTAACACAGATAAACGCTGGATACCAATATAAGTAGGTTATATCTTCATCCTTAGCGACAGGCAACCAAATGATAATATCTGTTTCTTGCATCCAACCATGCTGATCGAATGGCGGGGTCATCGAGGCTATTTTTTCAATATCTGTAAATGTAATAAGTGAAAACTCGCCAAGTATTTTAAAATAAATATTACCCTCCTCCCCTATGTTTAACGTTGAATCAATATACTTTTGTGCTTTATTAGATTCTATTTCAGCAAAAAAACCATACATATTTGCATTGTGCATACGACAAGGCGGCTTTGCTATTGGATTAGATAAAAAATGTTGATATGGCGCAGATAGTGAGTTCATTTGACCCCCTCAGTTAAAAACTGAGTATAGTCAGATATATTTGGGTCTGTTGACCTTTACGAATTAATATTTATGGCTATATGTGAATTCCACTCAATTCAAAGTATTTTAATAAATTGCTTGCAAAGAAAAATATTGTGACGTAATATCCCTGCTTGGCTATAAAAAGCCCTAGCGGTTAACCTCTTTACCCTGATCCAGTAAGCCCCGCAAAACGTATATTCAAAAGCTAAGTTATTGTACGGCGAGAACCCCTATTAATACCTTGATGATTTATTTTTAATATCATCGTAAAAGTGTCATAAAGATCGTCAACACTGTAATGAAGCTAAACACAATTAGATTATTTATCATCTGTAATGTGCTTTAAGAAAAAGCCCAGAATAAATAACAAAAATAAAGTGAGTTTTATTATGTCATACAAATATAACGGATCTATGATCCAAATAGCACATCCAGTGCAATCAATTTCGGTTAACAAACATCGTGTAATCTTCAGCGATACACAAGGTTTGAAAAATGCATTGTTTCAAAAAGCAAGTGATGCACGTCAATTTGTAAAATGGCTGAAAGCCAGTTAATTATTATTTATAAGTGTTTAACTTATAAATAAATTAAAATGCCAGCTTTATGCTGGCATTTTACTTTTTGGTGTATTACTGACTACACTTAAATCCATGTTTATTTATTTGTTGTAGTGAAAATGCGGTTTTCGTGGTTAATACTGTTCGTCTGTGTATTTTTAAGCACAAAGTGTGATGCCAGAACAATAAAATGGATAACGCATGACTTTGCGCCCTATTATATTTTAAGCGGTCCGGATAAATCTCAGGGCCGTGATGAAAGTATTATTTCACTGTTAGAGCAACAACTTCCGCATATTAACTTTGAACGTATCATTATTCCCTCTGGTAAAGTTATTCAGGAACTCGCTAACCTGCAATCAAATGCATGCGCATTATCACTTTATAAAAACAAATATCGAGAAGAACGTGTTTATTTCACGCATCAAAGCTCTACAGCTGGTCTTTCTCCCTCTATTGCCATGCATCAAAAGCTGAGCATTGCGCTAGGTATTGAAAGCAGTAAATCAGTGTCGTTAACTAATTTATTAGTAAATAAAAAGCTCACCTTGGGTGTATCGATGAATCGCTCATACGGCAGTGAAATTGATAAAATAATTAATACCACACCTAATACAAATATTGTCATTAGACCTACTCGCGATACCCTGAGTACATTAACCTATATGCTTAACTTAGAGCGAATTGATATTTTATTAGGCTACCCCAGTGAGCATTATTATTTAGCAAAAACGATGGGGTTTAGTGACAATTTAACGCAGCGCATGCTGACTGAGGCACCAAAAATTAGTTACGGTTACATTGGCTGTACTAAAAACGAGCAAGGCGCAGAAGATATTGCCACACTCAATCAGCAACTCAAACTAATTAAGCAAACTGAAGACTATAAACAAGTATTAACTCGGTGGTTACCAAGTCACTTAAAATCAAAATTAGAAGCGCATTTACAATAAAAAAGCTAAGCGTGATAACGCTTAGCTTTAACTATAAAACGGTATTATTGACGAATACCTTCAATAAATAAACCAATATCAACGTGTGTTGACGCTGGGCCTAAATCGTAATCAATACCGTAATCGGCTAGTTTTAAGCTGGTTTCACCTTCAAAACCAACACGGTAACCACCCCATGGATCTTTACCTTCTCCAATCTTATCAATTTCAAAACTAATTGTTTTAGTAATACCATGAAGGGTAAACTCACCGGTTACTGTGGCTTCTTCACCGTCTTGATCAAACTTAATTGCTGTACTTTTAAAGCTAGCCTGTGGGTATTTGCTTACGTTTAAAAAGTCACCACCGCGTAAGTGTTTATCGCGTTCAGCATGGTTTGAATCTAGGCTTGCTGTGTCGATATTTACACTAATTTGAGATGCGTTTGGATTTTTAGGGTCGTAGTTAAACTGCCCATCAAAGGTGTTAAAACGCCCGTGCAACCAGCTGTAACCTAAATGTTTAATTTTAAAATTAACAAAGGCATGTGCTCCCTTGGTATCAATAACATAGTCTGCAGCACTAGCATGGGTAGCTGTCATAAACATCGCTGCTGATAACGCTGAAGTTAATAGTAACTTTTTCATTTTAAGCTTCCTTTTGTAATTTGATCATTCTAATTAATGTTTTATCTTTATCTATAAAGTGGTGTTTTAACGCACCTAAAATATGCAGCACCACAAACCCAATCAGTAAGCATGCGCTGTAATAATGGATCTGCCCTGCTATATCTGCCTGAGAATCAAAGGTAAAGTCGATGGCTTTGACATAAAACAAGCCAAACACTTCGATTGGTCGCCCATCAGCAGTAGAGATTAGATACCCAGACACCATAATAATCACTAAAAACAGATACATTAAAATATGTGCGGTTTGGACCAGCTGATTTAATTGAGTGTTGGTCCCAATAGGGCTAGGTTTTACATTAAATCGACGCCATAACAGTCTAAAAACAAATACAGCCGCTAAACTCAGCCCTATGCTTTTATGCAAATCTAATGAGCCTTTATACCAGCTATCATAGTAAGTTAGCTCAACCATGTATAAGCCTAAACCAAACAAACCAAAGACAGTCAACGCCATTAACCAGTGTAAAAATATAGCCATCAGGCCATAACCGGTTTTTGAGTTTTTAAACATTGCTTATCGCCAATCTCTAATCTAGTAATAACACTACGATATAATGGATGAGTGGCGATTAAAATAGCATATGCAAACACTTATCGTGCGTATACGCACAGTAAAGTCTATTAATTTAGTATAATTGCAAAAAACTTTATGGGAGGTTAACTTTCGGCAGCCTGATTAAGAGATACATATATTTGGCTATCAGACTCAACTTGTAAGCAAGCAATTAAACCCTCTTTGATTAGTTCTAACATGGCGATAAAACTAACAACAACTCCACTGCGGCCCTCTTCAAAGGTGAACAGTTGGGTAAACGCAACAGGTGCTTTTGCTTGGGATAGTGTGTGTAAAATTAAACTCATACGTTCACGAGTTGACAGGGTTTCTGCACTAATTAAATGATGCTCAAATGTTTTAGCACGCGCCATTACGTCGCTTAGCGCTAACAATAGATCTTTGATTGCCAGTTCAGGTAAGGGTTGGTTTTTTTCTTCTAACTCTGGGAAAGTTGCATTGGCGATAAATATATCGCGACCAACGCGGGGCAAAGAATCGATATTTTCGGCCGCTTTTTTAAATTGTTCGTACTCTTGTAAACGTTTTATAAGTTCGGCGCGGGGATCTTCCTCTTCTTCTAATTCCTCATGCACTGGCAGTAACAACCGCGACTTAATCTGCGCCAGCAATGCTGCCATTACGAGATATTCGCCGGCGAGTTCTAACTGAAACTCACTCATCATTTCTACATATTTTACATACTGCTCAGTAATGCTAAATATAGATAATTCGAGAACATCTAACTTGTGCTTTTTAATTAAATAAAGCAACAGATCTAACGGGCCTTCAAAGGTTTCTAAAATAACTTCAAGCGCATCAGGCGGAATATATAAATCTTCAGGCTTTTCAACAACGGCTTTCCCATGCAAAAATGCCAGTGGCAGCTTTTGCTGCACTGGCATATCTGTAGGTGTTAACGAAACCGTGTCAGGCTTTTTCATTGTTATTCAAATGGAGCCGTATCACCGCAGCCTACACGTAAAATTTGAATATCGTCCTCTGATAAATCAATTACCGTGGTTGCTTGCTCTGTGAGGTATCCGCCATGAATAATTAAATCGACATGCTTATCTAGACGATCCAAAATGTCATCGGGGTCCGCTTGCGTGTATTCATCACCCGGTAAAATAAGTGAGCATGACATTAATGGCTCCCCCAATTCAGCAAGTAAAGCACAAGCAATTGGGTGTTCAATAACACGAATACCTATGGTTTTTTTCTTATCGTTTAATAAGCGTTTAGGTACCTCTTTTGTGCCTTTAAAAATAAACGTATAAGGCCCAGGGGTATTATTTTTGATCAGCCTAAACATTTGGTTATCTACGCGAGCATAAGTAGAAAGCTCAGATAAATCGCGGCACACTAAAGTAAAATTATGGTGTTTTTCAATACCACGAATACGCTCTATGCGCTCTTTTGCTTGTTTGTTACCTAAATTACAGCCAATCGCATATCCCGAATCTGTTGGGTACACAACTACGCCGCCCTGTTTAATAATATCAACAGCTTGAGAAATTAGTCTAGGCTGTGGGTTATCCGGATGTATATGAAATAATTGACTCATAATGCAACTCCTTCGTGCTTTTCCCATGTTTGCCAAACCCCTTGGCAATCTTTAGGTAAGTATAAATTTTTTCCAAGTTCTAAATAACTAGTCGGAAAATGAAAATCAGAGCCTTGAGAGCAAAGCAAATCGTATTCTTGACTCAATAAGCCTAAAAACTGACGCTCACTCGGGGCCTGTTGCGGTTGGGCAACTTCCATTGCATCACCGCCCACTGATTTAAACTCTACGAGTAGTTTACGCAACCACTTATTCGACATTTTATAGCTACTTGGGTGCGCCAAAACAGCCACCCCACCGGCGGCATGAATCGCTGAAATTGCCGTTTGCATATCACACCAGTTACTCGGTACGTAACCGGTTTTTCCTCGCCCTAAGTACTTTTTAAATACCCCAGGAAAGTTTTTAGCCACACCTCGCTCAATTAAAGCTCTGGCAAAGTGAGCGCGAGTAATTTGCGCATTTTCAGCCAGATCGCGGGCTTGTTGATAAATACCCTCAAAGCCATTTTTAGTTAATCGATGGCCTATTTCAATTGCACGGGTTTCGCGCTTTTGCTGTTGCTCGCTAAGTAATGTATTCAAAGTGCGATCATTGGTATCAATGTTAAGCCCAACAATATGTATTTCAAAACTCTCCCATTTGGTTGATATTTCAACCCCATTAATCAGTTTAAGCGGCAAGTTTTCACGTTTGATAAAAGCCTGCGCAGGCTCAATTGCGGCCACAGTATCGTGATCGGTAATGGCAAATACATCAATGTTTTTATCGACTGCTCGCGCTAATAGTTCCTCAACGGTTAAATGTCCGTCTGAGTGTGTTGTATGGCTATGTAAGTCGTATTTTATCAAATGAAAACTACTTTAATTAATGGTTTAAGGGTGTTTCACACAGTATAACAAGTTTTTTAACGAAATTGTTTTAAATAAACACTTGACACAAAAGCAGTTGATACGTTTTACTGTAGCCACTTTTAGACATTAAAGAATAAATAACAATGAAAAATACAATTCAAAACATCATCTGGTGGTGGCACTCTTAAAACAAAGGGTGATGAATTGTCGTGTCTAAACAAAAAATTCTAACCCGCTACCATGCGGGTTTTTTTATCACTAAATTTTGCAATACAAGATTAACAGGAATTAAAAACATGAATAACGTAAACACTCTTACACATCATTGGTGGTGGCGCCTGGCATAGCGGGACGGTAATGGTCTATCTATAATTTAGACATCGTTATTCAAACCCCGCACTGCTTAGCATTGCGGGGTTTTATTTTTTTAGGGGATGAGGTTTGATTTTTAGTCATATAACAACAACACCAGGTGAAGTGACCAGCATAACGCAAGTACGAGACTACATAAGTAGCCCACTTGCCTTGTATGCGGCACTTGATAAACCTAACTCACTATTGCTTGAATCTGCAGAAATAGATTCAAAAGATAGCGTAAAAAGCTTAATACTAGTTGATTGTGCATTGCGTATTGTTTGCCAAGGCAACCAAGTGAGCATCAGTGCACAATCAAACAACGGCCAACAACTACTTAACTATTTGCAGGCTAATGTACAAAACTGCGCTTCACAGTTAACCGATACCACACTCACACTTGAGTATCACCCAGCAGATGACACCATTGACCAAGCTAGCAAACTGATTGCAGATAACGCTTTTAGTGCACTACGCACTTGTTTAAATAGTATTAGAAGCACCACTGACAATCCGTTCTCAGTGTTTTTAGGCGGCGTATTTGCCTACGACATGGTGGCTAACTTTGAACAACTATCCGATGTGCCTGACGGTGAAAACACCTGCCCAGACTACGTATTTTATTTAGCCGAAACACTGGTTGTTATTGATCACCAAAAACAAACAACCGAGTTAATTGGTAATGTGTTTAATGGCCCTGATGTTCACGCTAATTGTTTTGAAGTGGGCAAACAATTAGAGCGCCTTAATACATTGTGCGACCACGCCGCAGACTCTAGTGCCCCAAGCCAAACAGGTGACTGCCCTGTAAATGTTGATATTAGTGATGAGCAATATTGCCAACAAGTGATTAAACTTAAGCAACACATAGTTGATGGCGATATTTTTCAAGTGGTGCCCTCTCGTACTTTCTCATTGCCGTGCCCTGACTCATTACATGCTTATAGCCAGCTTAAAAAGCAAAACCCAAGCCCGTACATGTTTTACATGCGTGATGAAGATTTCTCATTATTTGGCGCATCCCCTGAGTCTGCGCTTAAGTATGAGGTTAAGTCTAAACAAGTTGAGGTTTATCCGATTGCAGGTACTCGTCCACGGGGTAAGTTTGCAAATGGACAAATTAATCCCGATTTAGATAGCCGTATTGAACTTGAGCTCAGAAACGATCAAAAAGAACGTGCCGAGCACTTAATGCTGGTTGATTTAGCACGTAACGACGTTGCTCGTATTAGCGTGCCTGGTACTCGCCATGCCAAAGAGCTATTAAAAGTAGACCGCTACTCACAAGTAATGCACTTAGTATCACGTGTAGTAGGAAAATTAAAACCCGAATTAGATGCTCTGCATGCTTATCAAGCCTGTATGAATATGGGTACCTTAGTGGGTGCCCCCAAAGTACGTGCGGCAGAATTAGTACGCAAAACTGAAGGCAAACGTCGCGGTAGCTATGGTGGCGCAGTTGGCTATTTAACCGGTGACGGTGCCATGGACAGCTGTATTGTTATTCGTGCCGCCTTTGTTAAAAATAATATTGCATATGTGCAGGCCGGTGCTGGGGTTGTATTTGATTCAGATCCAATGTCAGAGGCAAACGAAACGCGCGCTAAAGCCCAAGCGGTGATCACCGCGATTAAATCGACGTATAAGGCAGTATAAAATGAGTGAAGCACACCCTATTAAAATTTACTTTTTAGATAACTTTGACTCATTTAGCTACAACCTTGTTGATGAGCTAACAATGCTAGGTGCTGAGTTAGTAGTTTACCGAAACAACATTAGTGCAGAGATCATATTCGAAAAAATGCAGGCAGAGCGTGGACAAGTACTGCTGGTATTATCACCAGGCCCTGGTGCGCCTAGCGATGCAGGCTGCCTTATGGAGTTAATTAACCTGTGTAAGGGGCAATTTCCAATGCTAGGTATTTGTTTAGGCCAACAAGCGCTAACACAAAGCTATGGCGGAGTAATCGGTCACGCTGGTGAAACCGTACATGGTAAGTCATCAATTATAAATTTAAATGATCACCCTGTATTTTACGGTATGGGAAGCACCATGCCAGTAGCACGTTATCACTCTTTAATGGCAACAAAAGTACCTGATAACTTAGCCGTTATTGCTAAATTCCAAGATATACCAATGGCTATTTATCATCATCAAGACAATGCACTGGGCTATCAATTCCACCCAGAGTCAATTTTAACGCCCAACGGCGCAATGCTACTACAGCAAAGCGTTGCTTATTTAACACGTGCCAAATAAAAGGAACATTATGACTAATCAATTACACAGCCCGCTTAATGTTCAACACGCCATTGAGCACATCATCACAAAACAGTCACTTAGTTACGTGCAAGCAAAATCGCTATTTGATCAAATTATGCAAGGCAATATGAGCGACATCGAACTCTCTGCGTTACTTATTGGCCTTAAAATGAAAGGTGAAGTAAGCGATGAGATTGCCGGTGCTGCCGCTTCAATGCGTGAAAATGCCGTTACCTTTACCACTAATAAAACGCTACTTGCTGATAGCTGTGGCACCGGTGGCGATGGTTCAAACACTATAAATATTAGTACCACGGCCGCGATTGTGGCGGCCGCGGCAGGTATTAATATGGTAAAACATGGCAATCGAAGCGTGTCGAGTAATTCTGGGTCTGCTGACTTGCTCAAAGCACTGGGGATCAATATCGATATGACCCCAGAGGTCGCTGCTCGTTGTTTAGAGAGCACAAATTTTACCTTTTTATTTGCACCGCACTACCACAGCGGGGTGCGCCATGCGATGAACGTGCGTACCAGTTTAAAAACCCGAACCATTTTTAATATTCTTGGGCCACTGGCTAATCCAGCAGCTCCTGAGGTGCAATTACTTGGCGTGTACGATGAGTCTTTATGTCTGCCAATGGCACAAACGCTTAATACTCTAGGCACTAAACGCGCTATGATAGTGCACGGCTCTGGTACTGACGAAATTGCCTTACATGGCCCAACACAGGTTGTAGAGCTTAATAATGGTAAAATTACTCAGTACACACTCAGTCCAAGTGATTTTGACCTTGCAAACTATTCACTTGAACAATTAGCCGGTGAAGGCCCACAATACAATGCAAACGCCAGCCTTGCTATTTTACAAGGTAAAGGCACTGAGGCACACAATGCCGCAATTGTTGTTAATGTGGCCGCATTGCTGTACTTAACCGGCCAAGCAGAGTCGTTAAAACAAGGTGCACAAATAACACACTCTTTATTAAGTTCAGGCAAGGCCATGGACACATTAAATGCAATTATTGAGGTAAGTCATGGCTAATGTATTAGACAAAATTATTGCTGATAAAAAAATAGAACTAATCGAGCGTAAGGCGGCGCGCCCACTAGAGAGCTTTAAACACCAAGCCAAACCGACTGAGCGTAGTTTTTACAAAGCACTGGCAGCACCTGGTACTCAGTTTATTTTAGAATGCAAAAAAGCGTCGCCCTCTAAGGGGTTGATTCGTCAGCCTTTTGATTTAACAGAAATCACCCAAGCGTATAAGCAGTATGCCACTTGTATGAGTGTGTTAACTGACGAAAAGTACTTTCAAGGCAGCTTTGATTACCTTGAATTTGTGCGTAGCCAAGTTCAACAGCCGCTTATTTGTAAAGACTTTTTTATTGATGAGTACCAAGTTTATATGGCACGTATATATGGCGGCGACGCTATTTTACTGATGCTATCTGTGCTTGACGATCAGCAATATAAAACACTGCATGAAGTGGCCGACTCATTAAATATGTCAGTATTAACTGAGGTAAGTAACGAAGAAGAAGTTCACCGTGCGCTGGCACTAAATGCACAGATAATTGGAATTAATAATCGAGATTTGCGTGATTTAAGCACCGACTTAGCCACCACAGAACGACTACGTAAACTTATTCCTGAAAATAAAGTGGTTATTTCTGAGTCAGGTATTTACACCCATCAAGATGTAAAACGCTTAGCCCCTTTATGTAATGGCTTTTTAATTGGCAGCTCATTAATGGCTGAAGCTGATTTATTACAAGCGTGTCGTCGCGTTATATTAGGCGAGAACAAAGTGTGCGGCTTAACCCGCAATCAAGATGCTATTGCAGCCTATAGCAATGGCGCTGTGTATGGCGGGTTGATTTTTTACCCTAAATCCCCCCGCTTTGTTGATTTAGATTGTGCTAAAGAAATCAGTCAAAGTGCGCCTTTAAAATTTGTTGGCGTATTTGTTAATGCTGCGATACCTGATGTGGCTGAACACGCTAAACAACTTAAATTATCAGCCGTTCAATTACATGGCCAAGAAGATGAACAATACATTGCGTCATTACGTAGTGAATTACCACGTAATTGCCAAATTTGGAAAGCACAGGCAATAAAAAATGTTTTACCACAACCCGTAGCAGGCGCAGATCGCCATTTATACGATACCCACAGTGATTCACACGCGGGTGGCACAGGTAAAACATTTGATTGGTTGGTACTGCGTGATGCCACGACCCCCTTTATGCTTGCTGGCGGCTTAAACCCAGACAATATTAGCGATGCCCTCTATCACGGAGCTTTAGGACTTGATTTAAATTCAGGTGTAGAACAGTCTCCTGGTAAAAAGTGCGCAAAAAAATTAAATCATGCTTTTTCAAGCATCAGAAACTATTGAGGTTAAAATGCAAAATCCAGCTTATTTTGGCGAGTTTGGCGGAATGTTTGTCCCCGAGTTACTCGTACCTGCGCTAAAGCAGTTAGAAAGCGAATTTAACAAAGCGCAAAAAGATCCTGAGTTTCAAGCTGAATTTACACAGCTTTTAAACGAGTATGCAGGTCGCCCTACGCCACTTACGTTAACTCGCAACTTAGTTAAAAACCCTAAAGTTAAACTTTACTTAAAGCGTGAAGATTTACTCCACGGTGGTGCACACAAAACTAATCAGGTGTTGGGTCAAGCATTACTGACTAAACGCATGGGAAAAAAAGAAGTTATAGCAGAAACCGGTGCAGGCCAACACGGTGTAGCCACCGCACTTGCGTGTGCATTACTTGGCTTAAAATGTCGTATTTACATGGGTGCAAAAGACGTTGAACGCCAACAGCCTAATGTATTTAGAATGAAACTTATGGGCGCTGAAGTTATTCCAGTTACCGCAGGTTCGGGCACATTAAAAGATGCGGTTAACGAAGCTCTGCGTGATTGGTCAGCAAACTATCAAGAGGCGCATTACTTACTAGGTACGGCTGCGGGCCCTCATCCTTTTCCAACAATTGTACGTGAGTATCAAAAAATTATTGGCGAGGAAGCTAAACAGCAAATTCTTAAAGCGGAAGGTCGACTACCTGATGCGGTTTTAGCTTGTGTAGGTGGTGGCTCCAATGCCATTGGTATGTTTACTGATTTTATTGACGAGCCGGGTGTTAAATTAATTGGTGTAGAACCAGCAGGTAAAGGCCTTGATACCCACGAGCACGGCGCAACAATCTGCAAAGGCACTAAAGGTATTTTACACGGCACTTATACCTACATTATGCAAAATGACGATGGCCAAATTGAAGAGTCTTACTCTGTTTCGGCGGGATTAGATTACCCTGCTGTAGGGCCACAACATGCATTTTTACACGAAACTGGTCGAGCTCAATATGTAGGCATTAGCGATACCGAAGCTCTTGATGCGTTTCAAGCACTGGCAAAACACGAAGGTATTATTCCGGCACTAGAATCAAGTCATGCCATTGCATATGCACTTAAATATGCGGAAGAGTTGCAAGAAGAAAGCATTTTAGTGGTTAATTTAAGTGGCCGTGGCGATAAAGATTTAGCCCACGTACACAAGGTATTATCAGAGGAAGGTCAATTATGAGCCAAGTAAAAACTGACCGTTACGGACAAATGTTTGCTGCACTAAAAGAGCAAAACCAAGGCGCGTTTGTACCATTTGTTACTATTGGCGATCCGGGGAAATCGCAAAGCATTGAAATTATTAAAAGCTTAATCGATGGCGGCGCAGATGGACTAGAGCTAGGTATTCCGTTTTCAGATCCGATTGCCGACGGCCCTGTTATTCAAAAGGCCAATATTCGTGCTTTAGATGAGCACATTAATACACAAGATTGTTTTGATATTATTAAAGAAATACGCCAGTACAATGCCGACATCCCAATTGGTTTATTACTGTATTCAAACTTAATCTTTAAACGTGGCTTAGAAAAGTTTTACACTGATGCAAAAGCAGTAGGCGTTGACTCTATTTTAGTGGCTGATGTGCCATTACACGAGTCTAAAATGTTTAGAAAAGCCGCCATGGCAAACGATATTGACCCGATATTTATCGCTACGCCGAACGCCAGTGACGATACGTTGCGTGAGTGCGCATCGTACGGTCGCGGTTACACTTACTTACTATCTCGTGCAGGGGTAACAGGCACCGATACTAAAGCACAAATGCCTGCAACACACGTGGTTTCGCGCTTACAAGAGTACCACAGTGCGCCTGCGTTATTAGGCTTTGGTATTTCAACACCTGATGATGTAAAAGCCGCGCTTAAAGCCGGTGCTGCGGGTGCTATTTCAGGCTCTGCAGTAGTAAAAATCATTGAAGCAAACCTAAATGATTTAAATGCAATGACCACACAATTAAAAACATTTGTAAGTGAGATGAAAGCCGCAACAGCGCTTTAATCAACGGCGTTTTTAATCACTAAAAAAGGGCATGTAACATGCCCTTTTTTATTTAAACTGCAAACTTAATGGGCTTGATGCTTACCCTCAAGAATCTCTTCTATAAACTTAGCATTAAACGCGTCTAAATCTGCAGGGCTGCGACTAGTCACTAAGCCTTGATCAACACAAACCTCTTGGTCGACCCAGTTAGCACCGGCATTAATTAAATCACTTTTAATACTGGGATATGAAGTAACCTTTTTGTCTCTGAGCTTGTTAATCTCTGCGAGTAACCACGGCGCATGGCAAATAGCGGCAACGGGTTTGTTTTTCTTTGCTCCAAAAAAACCATCTACAAATGCCTTAGCATCCGAGTCTTGGCGTAAGCTATCGGGATTAAACAAGCCACCAGGCAGTAAAAGCGCATCGTAATCACCGGCATTTGCATTGGCTGCTAATTTATCAACAGCAACTTTTTCACCCCACTTGTCTTCATCCCATGCGGTGATCTGCCCTTCTTTAATAGAAACAACATCTATATCGGCGCCCGCCTCAAGTAATGCAGCCTGTGGCGAGAGTAACTCGCTTTGCTCAAACCCATCAGTGGCTAAAATGGCAATTTTTTTACCTTTTAAACGATTACTGTTATGTAAGTTACTCATTAAATACTCCTTATTTTATTCAATACATAACCGTATTTGCATATCACATACAAAACATAACACGCTGAATATAATAAGATTTTATAAATATGAATAAGCCAGCAATGTAAATTATTTACACTGATTGCAGATACTACAGGCAAAAGTAATAAAGCAAAGAGCCTGTAAGCTAAATAGTGGCTTTTGGGGAAGAAGCGAACTTACAGGCACTAAAGTTATACATTAAAGGCGCTCTTTTAACGCTTTTGCTGGTTTAAATACGGCTTTATTAGCCCCTTGTATTTCAATCGCTGCACCAGTTTGTGGATTACGACCAGTACGCGCTGGGTAGTAACTAAGTGCAAAAGTACCAAAGCCTGAAATTTGTACCTGATCGCCTTCAGACAGCGACTTTGTAATCACTTTTTGTAAGCTGGTTAACGCAGCTTGTGCGTCTTTTTTTGTTAATTCACTCGCATCCGCAATAGCTGAAACCAATTCTGCTTTATTCATTTTTTGCTCCTAAATACACGCCTAGGCTTAAACCTATTAACGTGGCAATACAATGATGTAAAAATAAAAGCAGGCAGGCTAAGGGTTGCAAGGGGGTAAGTCAACCTTAACTGGGAACCAAGTGCCTTAGTAAGACTCATTGGGTTTAAATATAATCAGCTTGACTGTTTTATAGTCATAAAGATGACTTAATCGTTTGCTAAGGTGAAATAAAAATCACCGTGAGCAAACGTGAACGCTAATCAATACCGCTGGTTTGAATTTACTTTTATTTTTATCATTCTGCCTTTAATTGGCTTTAATGTTCGCCAATATTTATCTAATTGGCTTATTCCAGCACTGATCATCCTCATGAGTGTGTGCTGTATGTTGTTATTAAACGACAGCCACTTTAAACGTTTTAGATTAACTAGCTTGGGGCAATTTTCTGCTGTGAAGCGCCGCATGTTTAGCTTTTTCTTTATTGGCGCGTTATTTTCGGGGGTATTTTACAACTTACTTTACCAAGGACACTGGTTTACTTTACCTCGTGAAAATCTCACCGACTGGCTAATGCTATTACTGCTCTACCCTTTATTGTCGGTGATCCCGCAAGAATTAATATTTAGAACCTACTTTTTTCATCGTTATAAGCGCATTATGCCCAGTAAATGGCTGCGCATTATTGTCAGTGCGAGTGTATTTGCACTGGCACATATTGTTTACGCTAATTGGGTTGCAGTAAGTTTAGCATTTATAGGCGGATTACTATTTGCATATACCTACGCACAAAGCCGCTCAACCTTTGCCTGTGTTCTTGAGCACAGCTTATGGGGCATATGGATGTTTACCCTAGGGATGGGTGACTATTTAGACTCTGGTGCACTGAATTAACAAACAGCAATAAAAAAGCCGCGACAGGCGCGGCTTATTTAGATTTAGTTTAAATTAAAAACCAAAAATACTGATATCAAAAAACTTCGTTGCAACGGTATTTACAAAAATGATTAATAATATCGCTGGAATAAAGGTTTGCAGTGAAAAGTTAACGTACTTTTCCATAAAGCTATTAGCATAATTAGGAGAGCCTTGTCTTAGCTCTTCGCTTAAGCGAACTTTTTTCCATTTATACATTACAAACAAACACACCATTAAACCATTTAAAGGCAATATTGTGTCGTAAAATACGTCATAAACAACATCAAAAAAGCTCTTATTACCACTACCGTAGCTAGTAAAAGTTGTTAGGCTGTCAATCATACCAAACGACATAATACACAAAATAGTTAATATACCGGTTGATAAAGTGAGTATGCCCAGCGCTTTTTTACGGCTAATGCCTTTACGATCGCTTAGTGTTGCTGTTGGTACTTCAACAATAGATACCAGTGATGTGATAGCAGCAAAAAATACCAATAAGAAGAAAATAAATGCCACGGCTGATGCGCCAAAGTAACCAATATCATTTTGTAGCGCTAATAAAATTTTTGGAAGGTAGACAAAAATCATTGAAACTGACGAGTCAGATAACTTAGCCGGATCGGTATTTGGGTCAAAGCTAAAAATAGCCGGTAACACCATTAAGCCTGCTACAAACGCAACCAGTGAGTCGGTAATAGCGACCATTTTAGCACTGCCTACAATGTCATCTTTTTTCGAGATATAAGATGCATAGGTAATTAAAATACCCATACCTAACGACAATGAGAAAAACGCTTGGCTCAATGCGCCATTCAGCACGCTGGCATTCATTTTACTAAAATCAGGGATAATATAGTACTTAACACCGGCCATGGCGTTATCAAGAGTGAGTACGTAACCCACCAATATAATAAGCATGACAAATAAAGCTGGCATTAAAAATTTAGCTGCTTTTTCTATGCCGTCTTTTACGCCACCGACCAAAATTAGGTTAACAATAACTACTACCAGCGCCATATAACCAAACACGGTATAGCTATTTATAAACTCACCAAAGTGTCCAGGGTTTGCCAGCATATCTAAATTACCCAGCGCGGTTTGGCTCAAGTAACCAAAAATCCACACCGTGATCACCATATAAAAAACAGCAATCATAAATGGCGTTAATACCGCTAAAAAGCCAGCAAATTTCCATTTTTTGTCGTTATTAGCTAATTTTTTGTATGCACCTAGCGGGTCTTTTTGTGCATGACGACCCATGGCCATTTCGGCCATCATTACAGGTAAACAAATGAATGCGACAAACAAAGCATAGACGAGCAAAAATGCACCACCGCCATTCTTAGTCGCAGAAACTGGAAAGCCTACTAAGTTACCAATACCCACAGCAGAGCCTGCCGCTGCCAATATAAATCCTAAGCGGGAGCTAAAGTGCTCTCTATTTTCACTCATGTAATAACCTTGTTATTATTTATCTTATCCAAGGGACTCTACCAGTGTTACGCAACGCTTTTCAAGCAATTACCGTGTAAAAAAACATTCTTGCTGTAAACATCGCCATAAACACTTTTAATTCACCATTTATCAACGCTATGCTAGTATGCAGTTAATTAAATTTAACAAGTTTTGAGAGTATTTTTATGTTGTATATGATTTATTCAACAGACGTCCAAAATAGTTTAGAGCACCGTAAAGCGGCACGCCCAGCTCATTTAGCGCGCTTACAAACGTTAGAAGACGAAGGCAGACTATTAACCGCAGGTCCACTTCCAGCCATTGATAGTGACGACCCTCAAGATGCAGGCTTTACGGGTTCTTTAGTGATTGCTCAATTTAATTCTTTAGAAGACGCCAGAGAATGGGCGGCAGATGATCCTTATGTTGCCGGTGGCGTATATGAAAACTCTATTGTTAAACCATTTAAAAAAGTGTTCCCTGCTTAATTAAACTGTGACTACCCTGTTTAACTGCAACCAGCAATTCAGGGTTTGTTCACTCATTTTTAATTAAACTTTGCTTAATAAAAACTTAAATACACCGCAAGGTATTAAAGTTTTAGTGGCTTAGTTTTTAAGCTAAGCAGGTCTGTTCTAGGAGTTCCGTAATGCGTGTATTATTAATACTCAATTTAATCGCGGTAGTGTGTTTGGCTAATTTTGCCCACGCAAGCAATACCAAAAGCAAAACCGATAAAGTTGAGGTAAGCAAAAAAAAAGCAGTAATACTTGCAAAACAAACTACAGACGGTACAACGTTAAAGATTTCTGAAGAAACACTTTTTTTTACTGTACGAATTTTAAAAGCTGACGGCCACGTCGTCGATTTGAAAATAAACAAGAAAACTGGCGAAGTGAAAAAGGATTAACCAATGCGAATTTTAGTAATAGAAGATGATTTACATTTGGCAGACAACCTGCGCAATGCATTAGAAAAAGAGCGTTACAGTGTTGATTTATGTCATGACGGTGAAGCTGGCCTTTTTCACATCACTGAATACCCTTTAGATATGGCTGTAGTTGATTTAGGCCTACCTAAAATAGACGGTATTGAGCTAATAAATAAAGCGCGCGCCCAAGGGGTGACTATTCCTATTTTGATTTTAACCGCGCGCGATCGCTGGCAAGACAAAGTAGAAGGCTTAGATGCCGGTGCTGACGACTACCTAACTAAACCATTTCATGTTGAAGAACTGATTGCTCGTTGTAATGCGCTTATTCGTCGTAGTGCAGGTAAAGCAAATCCAGAAATGACAGCCGGCCCTATTAAAATTCATACGCGTTCACAACAAGTATGGGTAAACGACAAAGAATTGAGCTTAACTGCGTATGAGTACAAAGTACTCGAATACTTAATGGTTAACCCACAAAAAGTAATTTCAAAGTCTGAGCTTACAGAGCATATTTACGACCAAGACTTTGACCTTGATTCGAATGTAATTGAAGTGTTTGTACTACGTTTACGTAAAAAACTCGACCCAGATGGCGTGCTTAACCCAGTAGAAACACTGCGTGGGCGTGGTTACAGGCTTAAAAGCCAGTGGTAGGACCGCAAGTTTCGTTAAAAATAAGGCAAGGATTTATCCTTGTCTTTGTTTTGTTAGTCGCCCTACCCATTTTGTTTTACTCCATAGGTAAAGCGTATTATGAGTCACTTGTTGATGCCACCGAAAAAAACCTCGAAGCACACCTGTATTCACTTATTTCCGAAGTTGATTTTACTGAGCGCGGCATTATTATGCCCAGCTCTATATTAACCCCCGAACTCAACAATTTAAACTCAGACACCTACGCCATGATATACCGTGACGACGTGCCTATTTGGCATTCTGAGTCGGCGGTTAACGTTAACTTTGTTCCCCAATATATAGAGCCCAAAGCAGGCGCTGCCGACTTTAGACGTGTGGTGTATAACAACACTGCCTATTGGCAATTAAGTTTAACGGTAATACTGAATAATATTGACCAATCAGAGCAAGCACGCTTTATTTTATTAAAACGTAACGACGCCCTACTGCGTTTAATGGACGGCTTTAAACAGACCCTAGTTGATTGGATGTTTATAATGGGAATTGCCATTGCAGGATTAATGGCCATTGGTTTTATTTGGAGTGCACGACCTCTGCAGCGTTTAGATAAAGAAATAAAAGCCATTGAATCAGGCGATATTCAAGAAATTAAAGGCTTATACCCCGTTGAACTGCAAACGATTAAAGCTGACCTAAATTTACTGTTAGAGTCGCAGCAACGTCAAAAAGAACGATACCGCGCCTCTCTTAGCGATTTAGCCCATGCACTTAAAACGCCGTTAGCTGTTTTAAAATCAAGCCCATTAGCTAACGATGCAGATGCACAAGAACAACTCGACAGAATTAATGTGATGATCGAGCACCAATTAAAACGTGCCGCCACAGGTGCTTCCGATACATGGAAAAAACAAACCCCCATCAAGCCGGTTATCGATTCTATTTTAAGTGCAATGAGTAAAGTATACCGCGATAAAGACATTATATTTAACTGCCAAGTGAACGATAAAGATTACTTTTTAGGTGATAAAACCGATTTAATGGAGTTATTAGGCAACTTAATAGATAATGCCTGTAAAGCCTGTCGCTCCCAAGTCAGTATTAACGTTTCACAAGCTAAAACGCTCAGTATAAGTATTTGTGATGACGGCCCGGGCATTAAGCCAGATAAACGCGAATCATTGTTACAACGCGGTACGCGCCTAGATACCTACGAAAGCGGCCACGGTGTTGGTATGGCTATTGTATCTGACTTGGTTAAGTCGTATCACGGGCTGTTAACTATATCTCAGTCGCAACGTTTAGGCGGTGCAAAATTTATTCTCGAGTTTAATTACCATGAAAAAAAGTAACTACATCTTTTGTTTTAGCTTAAGCCTTTTATTTTTATGGGCGCAGCAAAGTATGGCTGCAGTGCAAGAGTGTACATTGCGAAACAATGCCCTACCCGAGCAAATTAAAGATTACACACAATGTTTAGACGCCAAATTAAATAAAGTGCAACAGCAACAAGATAGCTGGATCCAAAAGCGTACCTTTGAACTGGCCGAATTAGAAAGTGAAACTGGTAACACCTACATTTTATCATTGTTTAAGCAAAGCCTTAACGCCAAAGACAAGTACATTCAAAAAAGTTGCCAGTGGCGTTATATGTTAAAACAGCCTAATTCACCAGAAGCTGTAGTAACTTATAAAGAGTGTGAAATAGCAATGATAGAGCAATTCATTCAGCAGCTTAAAATGGGGCTTTAACCAGCTCCTAATTAAACATTATGTGTTGAAGCTTGCTAATTTAGTGGTTAGTGTTTTAGAAGTGCAGCCTTAAAGGCTGCATTTTTGTATTTATATAGTTTGCGTGTGACTACTCTGACCATACCGCAAATTCATTTCCATTTGGGTCGCTAAAGTGAAATCGTCTACCACCTGGAAATGAAAATGTAGGCTTAATTATTTTGCCTCCAGCTTGCTCAATTTTATTTTGAGCCGCTTCAAGGTCATTACTGTATAACACAATTAACGGGCTTCCGTTTTTAGTTGCAACAACCAAGTCAGATTTAAAGAAACCACCATCAACCCCTTGTGCGACAAAGCTACAGTATTCTGGGCCATAATCTACAAATGACCAGCCAAACACGTCACTAAAAAAGGCCTTAGTAGCTGCAATATTTTGTGCAGGAATTTCAATATAGTTAATTTTATTATTTTGAGTCATTTTAGTTTTTTGCCCTTATTCTTGTTTATATTATTTGCGATTTGAACTGGTAATAAATAAAGATAGCAGCAAAAGCATAAACAACTGATAAACTTTGATAAGAATGCGCTTAGGCACTACATATAATTAATACTGAATAAAACCCACTTATAAAGCATTTGAAGGTACAAAATTAAGGGCTGATTTAATATTAATTATCGTTATTCATACGTTTCTTTTGTTTATTTTTACTAGATCGCACAAACCATTCCGTTAAGGATATGAAAAAAAAGAACATAAACAATCCGCCGCACCAAGTTGCAAACACCCAAATTGACGGTTTGAGTTCATACCAGCCTTGAATATTGAACGTGGCAAAGTAAAACATCACTAACGAAATAAATGGCAGTATAAACAAAGAGTAAAAAGCTCCCGAAACAGCATGCAGTAATATTTTCTCACGAATACTTGAGCTATTAGATCCCAAATTCACAATTCCAAAAACACATTGTGTAGCGATAAACAGGCAACAAACCTGTAAAAAGGTCCAGCCTAAAGCTGCTAGAATAGCAACTAACTGAATGTATATTCCCTCACTCATTTTAATAAAATCCTATTAACGAATACTGCTTTTAGCAAAACATGTAGAAACTTTACTCTTTTGTTCAATATTTATTCTAAAATATTACTTTCAGACACAAACTCTATCAATCATTCTCGCCAATAAACTAGTGCTGTCATTTTTATCTTTTAAAAAGTTTTATAGTTTAATTTCCTTGATTAACTTTAGTGGTATCAGTGTCGTTTTAAGTTACCAGAACAAGTGCGGAAATTTAATTACTTCTAACCATACTATGTTTAAGTATTGCCATAGTGGTCTGAGGCTTAAGTGGAATTAATTCAGCTTCTTAAAAAATTAGGAACGATCTTGCTACTATTCTGATGATTTTTTTCTTAGCATCATACTTTCAACCGTTGCGATGAGAACAAAAGCAAACCCAGCGCCCGATAAAAAATAAGTCGAGTTTTCAAGACAGACTGCCACGTATACTTGCACCAACAATATTACAATATCGATCCTGATAACTGTTGCTCTATTTCTTTTTAACTTAACTAAGATGAAGTAAAGGTAACACCATCTAAAAAAAGATAGAAACATAAAAAACAAAACTAATATCACTCTTCATCTCCATTGAAACAGAACTATCTGTACTAAAATTTGATTTGCATCAAAAATGATCATGGGGACAGTTGCTGTTTGTAGTGTCTTGGCGCACTGCATAGAAAGCTTAATAAATATTGTTTAAGTCTATAAAATATCAACACCTTCAAAGGGTGTTTTCTATTTTGTGCTTTAAAATGGGTGTCTACATTACTTTTATTGAATAATAAGCTCGTGGGCTAAAATCCGAGCGAAGCGAGTCAACCCACGTGTTAACGGCCAGCGACCAAAGGGAGCCCCAACAGCGTTTTGTTAGCTGCCCAGCTTCGTGATATGCAACAGTTCACCCACTGGCCCTAATAAATAAAAGACCTTACCTCAAGCTTCATGTCTGATTGGGGTAATCTTTGTTTTGTGTTCGGATTTAGAGCATAACTCATACGCTTCATAGATGTTTGAAACGCAGATTTGCAACATAAAATTTTTGGCCAAATCTTCATTGTAAAAGCGCTGCAAAAAGAAAAGACAATCACCGTTTTCAAAAAGTGTGAGATCATAGGTTACGTATTCTGATTTGAATCCAATTTCCGAGTAGAAAGACTTTGAAATTTCGAAATCCTTACTTGGGATAAATGTTTTTATATCTATTACATCCATGATTCTTTCCAAAAGCAGCTAACAATTTTATACTGCACGATTCGTGTATATCTCTACCAAAGCAGCATTCATTTTTTGTTATATAGTTTTAAAAAATTCGCTAACATATTACTATCATTAAGTTTTTATTATTTTAAAGCGTAGTTAATTAGCACTCTGTTCCCGCTTGGCTCATTTTCCTGAATATAGAGGCGCACTCCGCTTATTCACTTAGTCCATAAAACGTTTTGACAAAATTGCACAAAAACCACAAACTACCTACCAGTAGATTGATTTAGCTAAAGTGATTTAAAATGCATAAACCTGTGGTTATTATTGGTGGTGGCTTAGCGGGCTTATATGCTGCTTACAACCTTAAAAAACGTGATATTCCGTTTTTATTATTAGAGGCCAAAGCCAGTTTGGGCGGTAGAATTGCGTCTCATTATTTACCGACCAACAACACTATTGGCCACGATTTAGGCCCAACATGGATATTTCCGCACCAGCCTAATATTCAACAATTAGTTGCTGCTTTAAACATCCCTGTGTTTGAGCAATACACCCAAGGCGATGTGCTGTATCAAGCATCACAAATCGCTCCTGCACAGCAAATTGCAGGGGCTGGCGAAATGCAGTTATTTAGAATACAAATCGGCATGGACGAGATTATCAATGCGCTTTATCAGCAACTTGAGCCAAACACAGTTAAACTAGAGCACGCTGTTAGCGAAGTAAAAAAGCTCTCCGATGGCTGGCATATAAGCGCTAGTTACCAAGGGAGTACACAACACTATACTTGCCATCAGTTATTATTAGCGTTACCCCCTAGAATGATCAGTCAACATTTAACCCCGCATTTATGGGCCGATAATGTTTTAACACAGCGTTTAGCGTCGGTGCCTACATGGATGGCTGGCCAAGCAAAGTTTATTGCCACTTTTGAGCACGCTTTTTGGCGAGATAAAAATTTATCGGGACAATGTTTTAGCCGAGTAGGCCCATTGGTAGAAGTTCATGATGCGTCAGCAAGTGGGCATTCTCACCCTGCTTTGTTTGGCTTTATTGGCGTGCCTTACTTGCAGCGCAGTAAAGTGACCAGAGAACAATTAACTCAGGCTTGCCTTGAACAGCTCAGCTATTTTTACGGTGAGCAAGCCTATACAGCGACGAGCTGCATTATAAAGGATTGGGCTGAGGATGAATTTATTGCCAACAAAGATGACCAAATGGGTGTTTCGCAGCATCCAAAATTCAATTTTTCAGGTCTTAGTGAGCAGCTCAAACAGTTACAAGTGTATTTTGTAGGGAGTGAGTTTGCAAAGCATGAGGCAGGCTATTTAGAGGGGGCTATAAACGCTGTAGATAGCGCCTTAGCTAATTTAATGGATGCTTAGCTTTTTAAAAGGCGTGCTATGTAGGCACGCCTTTGTAAGGTATTAGTCTTCTGATTTGATAACGGTTTCTTCACCTGTGCCAAGCATAGTGGCTAACCAACGCCCTTCGTCACTGGCTTCTAGCGCTATTTTTACAATCATGGTTAACGGCACTGACAACAACATACCTACAGAGCCTAATAACCAGCCCCAAAATATTAACGATAAAAACACCACTAAGGTAGAAAGCCCGAGGCCTTTACCCATGTATTTCGGCTCTACAATATTACCCATTACGGTATTAATGGTTAAATAACCCGCGCCGACGAGCCCTGCCACTAATGGGCCTTGCGTAATAAGCGCCAGTAACAGTGCAGGCACAGCCGCAATGATTGAACCAATGTTAGGAATGTAATTAAGCATAAATGCCAATACGCCCCATAGTACAAAATAATCAACGTCTAATATCCACAGGTAAAAACCAGCAATTACACCAGTGGCTAAACTCACTAAGGTTTTAATGGCTAAATAAGAGTTAATAGAGTCTAAAAAACGGTCAATTTGCTTGATTTTGCTGTCGGGATCGTCCAGTGCTAAATGAATTTTTTTGCCAAGTATCGGCCCTTCAAACAGCATAAAAACAACCGTTAAAATAATTAAAAACATATTGGCCATTACGCTACCTAAACCCGTTAGCATATTGGTGGCAACATCAACCATTTTGCCAGGGTCAAACATAGACAAAATTTGTTCTTTATTAATTAAGATATTGTATTGCGAGGCCACATCAACCAACCATACAAATTCTTCTTTTAATTGTGCTTTATATTCAGGTAACTGTTTTGAAAAATCGTTAACCGACTGCCCTACTAAACCGCCTAAGCTAACCCCTAAGCCCATAATAATAAGCACCACAAGCACTACCGCTATGCCTTTTGGAATACGGTAACGAGCAAAAAAGTTAATAAGTGGGCTACAAATTATGGCTATAAATGCTGCCAAAATAAACGGAATAACAATAGCGCTTGCGGCTTTAATACCCGCTAGCACAATGACCAAAGCGGCAAAAATTATTAAGCTTTTATTTACCCCAGTTAAACTTGCCAATACTCTTATCCTATTACTGTTATTTGGCTTTAGTGTAAGGCAAAAGCTAATAGAATGAAATGTTAAAGGGTCTGTTGGCCTTTCAAGATTAGATTTGCAGCCGTCTTTTTGGTATTAAGGCAAGGCAGAGCCTATGTGGTGTGGTTGTTCCCCATAAATAGGCGATAACGCAGCATTAATGCCAAACAGGCGCTGCCCTTCGGGTTCTGTCTAGGGGCAATTTACTCTTTGTTGCTCGGTTTTGACTTAGCCCACTAGGTTACAAACCTCGCGCCGCGATTAAATCGCCCCTAGTTTGAACAAATATTAATCCGCAAATCCCTACAGAC